>CAYWDW010000061.1:0-12958 GCA_964457105.1 uncultured Heliobacteriaceae bacterium | reverse complement strand
ATTACCGCCGCATCAACAAGATTGATGACAACCTCGGCACTGCCGTCAACGTGCAGACGATGGTCTTTGGCAACCTCGGCGAGGACTCAGGCACGGGCGTCGCTTTCACGCGCGACGTGTCAACCGGCGAACATGTGCTCTACGGCGAGTACCTGCAGAACGCGCAGGGCGAAGATGTGGTCGCGGGCATTCGCACGCCGAAGAAGATTGCGCAACTGCACGAAGAGATGCCGGAGATGTACAACCAGTTTGCGGCGCTCGCCAAACGCCTCGAGAAGCATTACAAGGACGTGCAGGATCTTGAATTCACCATCGAACGCGGCAGGCTTTATATGCTGCAAACGCGCAACGCCAAACGCACCGGCGCTGCCGCCGTGCGCATTGCGGTGGAGATGGCCGAAGAAGGCCTGATTGACAAACAGACCGCCGTGCTGCGCGTTGAGCCGTCACAGCTCGATCAGTTGCTGCACCCGATGATTGATCCGAAAGCCGAAGTCGCCGTGCTGACCACGGGGTTGCCGGCTTCACCGGGCGCGGCCACGGGCAAGGTGGTGTTCAATCCCGACGAAGCCGAAGAACTGGCAAAGAGCGGCGAAAAAGTGATTCTCGTCCGCACTGAAACTTCGCCGGAAGATTTTCACGGCATGGTGGCGGCGCAGGCCGTGCTGACCTCGCGCGGCGGCATGACCTCGCACGCGGCAGTCGTGGCGCGCGGCATGGGCAAGTGCTGCGTGGCCGGTGCGGGTGAAGTCAACGTTGATTATTCGGCGCAGCAGTTCACGGTTGACAAACAGGTCGTGAAGAAAGGCGACTGGATCACGCTTGACGGTTCGACCGGGCGTGTCATTCTCGGCCAGGCGCCGCTTATCAAGCCGGAAATCAGCGGCACTTTCGGCAAGCTGATGGAATGGGTTCACGAGTTTCGCAAACTTGGCGTGCGCGCCAATGCCGACACGCCGCACGATGCCCAGGTCGCGCGCGGGTTTGGCGCTGAAGGCATCGGCCTGTGCCGCACCGAACATATGTTCTTTGCGGGCGAGCGCATTGACAGCGTGCGGCAGATGATTCTGTCATCGGGCGAATACAAGGCGCTCGAAGCGCAGCTTGCTTCAGCCGAAGCCGACCTCGCCAGAGCTTCAGGCGACAGGGTGAAGGAAGCGAAGAAGCGCGTGAAGGATTGGCAGAAGAAGCTGGCCAGGCCTGCCGGGCTTTACAAGGTTGCGCTTGCCGCGCTGCTTGAGCTTCAGCGCGAAGACTTCGTCGGCATCTTCCGCGCGATGAACGGCTGGCCGGTGACGATTCGCACGCTCGATCCGCCGCTGCACGAATTTGTGCCGCACGATGACGCCACGCTCAAAGACCTGGCAAAGAAGATCGGGATGCCTTTCAAGGAAGCAAAGGCCCGCGTGGCGCAGCTTCACGAATTCAACCCGATGCTGGGTCATCGCGGATGCCGTCTCGGCATCGTCTATCCTGAAATCACCGAGATGCAGGCGCGGGCGATCTTTGAGGCTGCCGTCAAAGTCAAACGCGAAGGCGTTGTCGTCAAGCCGGAAATTATGATTCCGCTCGTCAGCAATGTGAACGAACTGAAGCTGCAGGCCGATGTCGTGCGCCGCGTCGCGGCTGAAGTCTTTCAGCGCGAAGGCGAGTCGGTTGAATACCTCGTCGGGACGATGATCGAGCTGCCGCGCGCGGCGCTGACGGCCAACCGCATTGCCGAAGTGGCCGAGTTCTTCAGCTTTGGCACGAACGATCTGACACAGACGACGATGGGCCTGAGCCGCGACGATGCAGGCCGCTTCCTGCCCTTCTATGTCGAGAAGAAAATTTTCAGGGATGATCCGTTTCAGGTGCTCGATCAGGAAGGCGTCGGGCAGTTGCTTGAAATCGGCGTTGAGCGCGGTCGCGCGACGCGCCCGAACCTGAAGGTTGGCATCTGCGGCGAACACGGCGGCGAACCTGAATCGGTGATGTTCTGTCACCGGATCGGGCTGAATTATGTGAGTTGCTCGCCGTACCGCGTGCCGATTGCGCTGCTCGCGGCGGCACACGCGGCCCTTGCGGACAAGGGCGATGCGACCGCAGTGACCAAAGCAACCGTGTAATAATCGGGGGCCTGCCAGTAGTAAAAAAACAGGCGGCGAATGCAGAATTGAATCTGGATTCGCCGCCTGTTTTTTGTCAGCCCGCAGCCACCGGCCCCGGGACCTTGCACTCAGGGCAGCGGCAGATATTTTTTGATCATGGCTTCGAGTTGTTCGAGGTCCAGCGGTTTGGACAGATAATCGTCTCCGCCTGCGGCCAGCGACTGTGCGCGGGTTTCGTGTTTGTCATAGGCCGACATCACGATGATCGTGGCTGAACGGTCCGGCAGCGCGGCGCGAATTTCGTGAATCGCCTGCAGGCCGTCTATTTTCGGCAGTGAAATATCCATCAGAATCAGGTCGGGTTTCCGGGTCAGCGCGACTTCCACGGCGAGGCGCCCGTCAGCCGCTTCGATGATTTCGTAGCCATTCTGTTCGAGCAGCCATTTCAGAATCAAACGACTGTCTTCTTCATCCTCGACAACCAGGATTTTTGGCCTGGCAGATTTTTCTGACATTAACAAACCCTTCTCTTTATCGGGCAGTGCCCGTCTTGTGCAGCACATTCTAAGCAGAGGAACGTTCAGATTGTGTGAAACGCGGGACGGCTTCAGATGAAGTAGTCGGCATTGTAGCAATCAGCAGGCGGACTGTCATCTCACCGGGGATAATAGCGTCGTGGCGGCTCAATTGTACGCGCCGGATTCCTTTGCTAGCATAGCTTCGCCATCCAGGCCGGGCAGAACCACGATGCCTGGAGAGGCAAGCGAATGTGCCATTATTCAGATCAGCAGCGCAGGGCGTTGATCCCCGGCTGGCCGGGTTATCACCTGCCGGTTCCGATGATCTGCTGAAACTTTCACCCTCAGTGCTTTCCGGCAGCAGGAGGCCGCAAGCGGAATGCAGCAATCACCCCCAGCTTCCCTGCTCTGTGACCAGACCGGCCTGATTGTGGCGGGCGATGCCCGACTGACACAGATGCCCGGCCTCAGCACCGCCACCCTCAGCGGCCTGACCCTGACCGAACTTTCCGCCCGGCTGAATTGTCCGGGCCTGCCGCAACACCTGCGCGACTGGCTGGCCGGTGACGTGCCGGAAACGTCGCTGCCACTGGAGGGGCAGTTCCGGCTGGCGCGGCTGCGCCGGTGGCAGGCCGACAATGGTCAGCCCCTGTGCCTGATTGAATTCACGGCGACACACCAGGCATCGCAGCCTGCGGCGTCAGCGGCTCAATCATTGTTTCCCGAAGTCGGCTGGCTGACCGGCAGGCTGCTGCACGATTTCAAGAATCAGATCAGCGGTCTGAAGCTTTATGCCTCATACCTCAAAAAACACTGCGCCGCGCCCGGCGGCAATGCAGACGGCCCAGGTGACACGGTGGAAATCGTGGACAAGATCATTGGCGGGCTGAATGTCATGGCTGAACAGGCGGTGCTGATTTCCCGGCTGACGCAGCCGCTGGTGCTCAAACCGGCTCCGGCCAGCCTCGTTTCGCTGCTCAATCAACTGACCGATGAATCCGCCGGGCTGGCCAGGGCGCAGGGCGTCGAACTGATTGCTGATCTGCCGCCTGAACCGGTCTCGCTCAACTGCGATGCGCAACTGCTGTTCACCGCACTCAGGGCGTTGACGGTGCGCGCCATCGCGGCCTGTCACCGTGAGGGTCAGGTGGTCGTGACCCTGCGGCGCAGGGAGCATGAAATCAGGATTGACATTGCTGATGGCAGCCGCGAACTGCTCAGCGCCGCGCAGTGTGCCGCGCTGTTTGAGCTGCCGGTCAATGAACGGCTCAACACCATGGTCCTCAGCCTGGCGCTGGCCGACATTATCATTCGGCAGCACGGCGGGCGCACCGCAGTGACCTCAGCCAGACCTGCCGGCACAGTCGTCACCATCAGCCTGGAGGCGAAGTGACATCGGCTTGAAGGAGTATCCCCGCGTGAAGCGAAATATCCGCATCCTCATCATTGATGACGAAGCCTCGATTACTGACGGGTTGCGCCTGATTCTGAATGACGAAGGCTATCAGGTCGAAACCGCCGCCACGCTGGTTGAAGGCATGGGCGCCATCAACCGCACACAGTTTGATCTGGTCATCACCGATGTTCAGTTGCCCGGCGAATTGCAGGGCGGCCTGCGCATTCTGAAACACGTCAAGTCAGTGCGCCCCGAAACCGAGGTGATTCTGATTACCGGGTACGGCTCGATTCCGCAGGCCGTCGAGGCGACGCGGGCCGGCGCATTTTATTTCGTCGAAAAGCCGTTCGAGCCGGAACAGATTCTGCTGATTATCGAAAAGGCACTGGAGCGCCGCCTGCTGCTCGCCGAATCTGAAGACCTGCGCAAACGCCTGTCGCAGCGCGCCGGCTCGCCCAACATCGTCTGCGCCTCGAAGGCCATGCAGCAGATTCTGCAAACCATCGAAAGCGTCGCCCGCAGCGATGCCAACGTGCTGATCATCGGCGAATCGGGCACGGGCAAGGAAGTGATCGCCAATGCGCTGCACGACAATTCGCTGCGCGCGGATCGTGAATTCGTCAAGGTCAACTGCTCGGCGCTGCCCAAAGAACTGATTGAATCGGAACTGTTCGGTTATGTCCGAGGCGCCTTTACCGGCGCGGTCTCTGATCGCCAGGGGCTGTTTGCCCAGGCCAATGGCGGCAGCCTGCTGCTGGATGAACTCGCTGAAATGCCGATCAGCCTGCAACCCAAACTGCTGCGCGTGCTCGAAGAGCGCCGCTATCGCCGCGTCGGTGACACCGAAAGCCGCGAGGTCAATTTCAGACTGGTCTGTGCGACCAACCGCGAACCGAAGGAAGCGATCAGGGAAGGCCTGTTACGCGAAGATCTTTTTTACCGCATCTCGACGATCACGATCTATGTGCCGCCGCTGCGCGAACGACCGGAAGATTTGCCGCTGATGGTTGATCATTTCTTTCGCGTCTTCACACAGAAATATGACCGGCGCCTGCACGGCGTTTCGCGGACTGCTTATCAGCGCCTGCTGGCTTATCGCTGGCCCGGCAATGTGCGCGAATTGCAGAACGTGATGGAACGCGCCGTGCTGCTGGCGCGCGGTGAACAGATCGAGGTCGAAGACCTGCCCTCGGATACCCGCGCGGCGGCTGATGATTTCTTTGTGCCGCCGAATATGACTCTGGCTGAAATCGAATGCCTCGTCATTGCCCGCACGCTCGAACGCACGCACGGCAACAAGCTTGAAGCGGCGCGCATTCTGGGCATCTACCGCACGCGCCTCTACAGCAAGATCAGGAAGTACAAGATCGAAGTGGCCAAAGAACCCGGCAAACGACGCAAACGAATCCGTCCGCAGCAGGCTGACCAGCAGACCGAAGGCGGTCAGTCAGCGCGTCGCGCCAAGGCAGAAACAACTGATTGAAACGGGCATCAGCTTCGCACCGGGCGAGGAATAATGGTGCGGAAAGGCAGCAGGTTGGACAGCTTTTTGATCTCTTCGTCGAGTTTGTTAATCAGGTCTTCCACCCTCTTCAGCGTGGAACTCACGTCAGCGAATTTACTCTCAGCCAGCAACTGATCGGCATAACTCAATTCGGTGGCCGCATCATTGAGCGATTTTTCGATGCTCTCCTTGCGCGTGTCAGGCAACTGCAACAGTTTCGTCCGGCGCTCACCGAGAATGCCCCGGTATTTCTCAATCTCCTTTTTCAGATTGTCGCGCTGAACTTCCTGGCCGGTCGCGGTCTGCTCGAAAGTCTGTTTTGAACGCTGAAAATAAGTGCGCGCCAGAATCAGCCCGGCCGTCAGCAGACCCAGAAACAGCAGCACGGTAATCATGCGCGCCGGAGTCAGTTTGACGCCCTTCGGCGCGGCCTCCTTGCGCCGGAAGTCGGGGCTGTCGTCCAGCGCCGCCTGACGTGCGGCAGCCGCCATTGATAAATCATCGGCCGAAGCCGGAACCGCTGCGGCGCTGGCTGCCGCAACCGGTGGCGGATCGTCGTTCACCCTGGCAGCAACCGGCTCCGGCTGGCGTAGCCCGGCAGCCTCAGCTTCCTGCTCATAATCATCACGTCCGAACACAGCGGTCGGGGAACGCCGCCGCGCGCCTGGCGACTTGTCTTTGCTCTGGTCGGTCGTGGCTTCAGAATTTCTGATCGGCTGGGTGCTGCGCGGTGCGGGGGAATCGGTCACATCGCGGCTGAGGGGCTGTGTCGTGTCGCTGCCGCCGTTGAGCTGAATCCGGCTCGGCGTGTCGGGCGCGCGCGTGAGGCTTTCAGGCGCAAGCGGTTCGCGGTCTTCCGGCGGTTGCAGGCCCGCGCCCGAAAACTGCGCAATGATGACGGTGATGTTATCCTCGCCACCGCGTTCATTGGCCAGGGCGATGAGTTCGTGACAGGCCGATTTCAGGTCCGGCGCGGAATGCACGATGCGCGCAATTTCATCCGCGTGCATCTTGCCCGACAGCCCGTCGCTGCACAGCAGCAACGTGTCGTACTGCCTGAGCGGCAGCGAACTGACCTCGACATTCACCGTCGCCTGCGCGCCGAGCGCCTGCAAAATCACATTTTTATACTGATGCGTCTCGGCCTCTTCTTCGGTGATCTGCCCGGCGTCAAGCAGTTGCTGCACCAGCGACTGATCCTTGGTGATGCGGGCAATTCTGCCATTTCGCAAAAGGTAGGCGCGACTGTCGCCAACCTGGGCAAAATAGATGCGATCACCGAGCGTGGCGACGGCGGTAAAGGTTGCGCCCAGGCCCCGGTGCGACGGGTTATGGCTGCCTTCCTCATTGATCAGCGCGTTGGCATCTTCGACGGCCAGGCGCAGGCGTTCAGGAAACGAGAGCCTGCCGTACAGGTCGTGCGCCTGCAATTGCAGCATGCGCGCGCGCACGGTTTCGACGGCCATGCGGGAAGCCACCTCACCGGCCAGCGCGCCCCCCATCCCGTCCGAAACTGCCAGCAAAGCGCCGTAATAGCCCTGGCCGTAAGTCAGCAGCGCGTGATTCTCTTCCTCGTGGGCAATCCAGCTCTGCCCGGTCGAAAGATCAAGGATCAGGAAGTTATCCTCATTGCCGCTGCGCACCATGCCGACATCGGTCTGGGCATAAAGGGCTACGGTGATATTGGGAACCTCAGTCATAGTCGGGCTTGCAGATTATAAGATTGCAGAGTGCCACCTGGTTTTCGCCACAACGCGCACGTTGCCATCCGCAATCCGCATTATTGATTCAGAGCCTGATCCAGATCAGCAATGATGTCTTCGACATCTTCAATGCCGACCGAGATGCGCACCAGCCCGTCAGTAATGCCAAGCTGATGGCGTTTTTCCACTGGCACAGCGGCATGCGTCATGCTCGCCGGATGCGAAATCAGTGACTCGACTCCGCCGAGACTTTCAGCCAGCGCACAGAGTCGCACATTATCCAATACCCCCCGCGCAGCCGCAAGCGAACCCATCTCGAACGCAATCATTCCGCCAAAGCCGGTCATCAGCCGCTGCGCCCGCGCGTGCTGCGGATGCGCAGCCAGCCCCGGATAATAAACCCGCTGCACCTTCGGATGCCCGGTCAGAAACGCGGTGACGGCGCGCCCGTTCGCATCGTGCTGCTTCATCCGCACGGCCAGGGTTTTGATGCCGCGCAGCACCAGAAACGAATCGAAGGGTGAAATGATCGCGCCCACCGCGTTTTGCAGAAACCCGATTCGCTCGGCGTCTTCGGGCCGCGTCGTGACGACCACCCCGCCGACGCTGTCGCTGTGACCGTTCAGATACTTCGTCGTCGAATGCACCACCAGGTCTGCGCCCCATTCAATCGGACGCAGAAAGTATGGACTCATAAACGTGTTGTCCAGGACCAGCCGGATGCCGCGCTCACCGGCCAGGCGACCGATGCCTTCAAGATCGGCAATCTGCATCACCGGATTGGTCGGAGTTTCCAGAAAGATCAGTTTCGTTGCGGGACGCAGCGCGGCCTCGACGGTGGCGGCTTCAGTCGTGTCAACATAACTGAAATCCAGCCCGAACTGCCGCAGCACACGTTCGCACAGGCGATAGGTGCCGCCGTAGGTATTGTCAGAAACGATCACGTGATCGCCTGCCCTGAGCAGCATCATCACGGCATGAATCGCTGACATTCCTGAAGCAAAGCAGTGCGCATCAAGCCCGCCTTCCAGCGCAGCCAGATTCTTTTCCAGCGAGCGCCGCGTCAGGTTGTGTGTCCGCGCATATTCGTAACCCTTATGCTCTCCGAGCGCGTCCTGCGCGTAAGTCGAAGTCTGATAAATCGGCACGGTCACCGCGCCGGTCACCGGATCAGGCTCCTGTCCGGCGTGAATCGCTGTCGTTGCAAAACCCATAATTTACAAATGATTGATGTCAGGGCGACACCGCGATTTTAAGGATTCAGAACAGAAAAGAAAAGCAGAATGCACCGCCAGGGTAATGACTCACGGGTTTAAGATTTGAACTCAGCTTCGGCCCCAGGTCGGGAAAGGGTGCTGCTTCTTCAGCCGGTTGATGGTGGCGCGGTCGGCAGTGAAGGGATTGGGTGCAGGGTCGCTTTCGGGCAATGAATGTGACGCGCGAAACGGTGTGCTGCCCAGCTTCAGGTTGTAGGCCTTGACGAGCAGCGTTTCCAGATTCAGCACGTCCTGGACGTTGTAAGCGAGCAGAGTTTCGAGCGTCTTTTCGCGGCGACTCCGCTGATAATCCTGCCACAGCAGCACGGCGAAATAACCGTCAACATCTGACAGGTCGTGGCGATCAAGGCCGAGCTTTTTTTCGCAGCCCTTCAGCCCGCCCGTGTAACCGAGGCTGCGCAGCACATACATCAGATCAATGTGGACGTGACTGAGTTTCGTTTTCAGATAACGTTCGATAAACGGCACATCGAAGGCCTTGCCGTTGTAAGTCACCAGCACCTTGTAATCGCGGATGTCGCGGATGAAGTCGTTCAGGTTCTGTTTCTGCACGTAATGCCTGACGTTGCGGCCATCGTAAATCGCAATGGTCGTGATCGCCGCTTCACGCCCCAGGCCGGTTGTTTCAATGTCGAGGTAAGCAATCGCCTCCCGAAATTCGGGGAAGAGTCGCCACGTCTGATCCGGCGGCAGCAGTTCGCCGAAGTATCCGGCGTCGCGCTGTTCAAGATGAACCAGAGACTCGCTGACGTGACTCATCAGCGCATCGCGCCAGCCGCGCAATCCGGTCAGCTTCGGCGCTTCACCGGCCTGCTGCCACGAATGAATGCCTGCCTGCCAGAACTGTTGTTCGACTCTGACGCTGACACCGGGGAGATGGCAGAAAGTGTTTTTCAGCATATTCAGACGAGAGCCTTTACACCCGAACCACAGGAACCGGGCAATCCGTATCTGCCGCCAGCCAGTCGCCGGTCTGCTGCTGCATGACTGCGCGGCAGCCTTTGCAGAAAGCATTGTGCGCGCATCCGCCGCAGTGGCCGTTGACCTGCGGCAGCTCACGGCGCAGGTTCGTGAAGACCTGACTTCTTTCCCAGATGTCGCGGAAGGATTCGGTCAGCACGTTCCCCGCCCTGAATTCTGCGCCGTGCAGATGCGAGCAGGGGTAAACATCGCCATTCCATTTGATCGTCGCAAAGCGTTCGCCCATGGCGCACCCGGCCACGCCACGCGACTGCAACTGCCGCGCTGACCATCCGTGAAAGAGAAAAGAGAAGGCGCAGTCAACCGTCAGCGCCGTCTGTGTAAAGAGCGGTTCCACATCTTTCAAAATCGTCAGCAGGCGCGCCGCGTCAGCACGAGTCAGGGCATTGTCGGCGTACCAGCGGTCATTGCCCGGCGCAGGTTTGGGGCGGATCAGATTGATCGTCGCCGCGCCCTGGGCGCACGCCCACTCCAGCAGTTCGCTCAGGCGATTCAGGTTGCGCTGAGTGACGATCAGGTTGAACCCGAACCGCATCAGGCGCGCCCGCATCAGCGCCGCCTTCTCTGCGAGCAGCGCCGTGTTCACAGTCACAGCGTCATTCAGCGACAGGCGCAGTTCGCCCAGACTGCCCTGAACTTCATCGAGCAGCTTGTCAGTGATCAGCCAGCCGTTGGTCGTCACGTTCGGAATCAGGCCGCGCTGCCGGGCATAGCGCGCGACCGGCGCGAGCTTCGGCGACATCAGCGCCTCGCCGCCGCCAAGCGCCAGTTGAAAGACGCCCATCTCCGCGCATTCATCAATCAGCGCGCAGAGGCGTTCGAGCGGAAGCAGATCGCGGTCAGCTTCGTGCAATCCGACATAACACGACGGGCAGCGCAGATTGCAGACGATGTTGAGTTGCAGATGCACGCTCTCAGGAACCGGGACTGACGCGGTGAGACGATCAGCATTATGGCGCACGATGTCGGCCAGGCCGCCAGCCTGGCGCTGACTTTGTGAGAGAGCCGCTGATGAAAGATCACGACAAGCTGGCAGCCTGGCGGACTCTGGCAAAGGATCTGTCTGCTCAGCGCGGCTTTCGCTCAGAAAGCCCTGCGCGGCCAGCTCGCGCAGCAGGATGTCAGTTTCAGCGAGCGTGAAATTGCGTTTGAACTGTGCAATCAACTGACGCCGCAACTGACGCGCCGTCTGCGGCGTGATCAGCAGCGAGACGGCGGTGAAAGCTTCAGCGTCGAGTTCGACGGTCGCGGCTGTTTCAGGCAGCAGCGCCGCGCCGCCGTTCAGCGTGCGGCGCAACCGGGCCTGCGGATTGAGTTGCCAGAGCTGCATCAGATGACTTCCAGAATCGCCGCCAGTGTTTTCGCCACGCCGGATTTTTTGCCCTTCGGGAGGCTCCCTTCGGCGCAGTAATCGCGCATCACCTGGAGCGCGTCAGTCTTGCCAGCGTAAAGTTCTTCGCGCAGCGCCAGTCCGAGTTCGGCGAGTTCTTCCATCGTGTCTTCGCCGAATTCGTCGTAAGAGGCGCCGCCGTCCTGATGCCAGCCGTCAAAACACAGACAGATCTGTTTACCCTGCTTTTCAAAGCTCAGGCTGGCCTCTCCTTCGACCTCATACTTCTTGAAACTGAGCTTCGGCAGCTTGTCCTTTTCCAGCATGACCGAGAGCGTCCACCAGTCATAAGATTCGCGGACCTCAACATCGTAATGCTGCAAAAACTTCCGGCGCCGCTCCTCGCCCAGATCGGCATAATCGGAATTGTAGGTAATCTGCGCGGTGCGCGGGCCGACATCAACGTGACTGCTCAGCGTATTGACATAAGCTCGCGCTTCCTTGCCGAGTGGTTTGGCGGCGTAGAAGTAGTAGTTGGTCGAACTGTGATCAGCAATGAACTGCTGGCGTGAACTGAGAATTTGCATGGCCGTTTCCTGTGGCGGGAAGCGCCCGCCCGTTTTCAGAGAAGTTATCAGCTCAGGCAACCGCTGGTGCGTGAATCGCGTGTCGTGCGGAAGCACTTTAGCACGGCGGGAAGGATCCGGGCAGGCAGCGCAACAGGTCCCGATAAATCAGGCCTTCAATTTCCCGCGCTTCGATTTCAAAGCTGATATTCAGATAAGCTTCAGTCCACGATTGCGTGCGCAGCAGATGCCACAGCCACGAACTGAGATAACGGATGCGAAAGCCCCAGGTGCCGTGTCGGTGATATTGCCAGCAGTGCGCGAGTTCGTGGCCGATCAGCGCGATGCCCTCAACCGATCCCGGATCGTATTTGCCCGGCTTGAAATAAATGGTGCAGCGATCAGTGTAACCGTCGGCATCCATCAGCACGTACCAGGGAATGCCTTCGCGCACCACGACCCGGCCAGGATCGAAACCGGGAAAATATGGTTTCAGTATCTGCCGCAGATAACGGGGCAGTTTTTGTTGTGGACTTCGGCGAAACACGATGATCCTTCACTACGTCAGTTGCTATTTGCCCTGCCAGCACGGAGTTCGTTTTTCAAGAAACGCGCCAATGCCTTCCTGCGCGTCTTCGGCCATCGCATTCAGGCTCATGACTTCTTTGGCATAGGCATAGGCTTTCGGCTGATCCAGATCAATCTGCGCATAAAAGGCCTGCTTGCCGACCGAGAGCGTGAATGAACTTGAAGCGGCGATCTTGTCAGCCAGCGCCATTGATTCTGCCCGGAGTTTGTCAGCCGCGACCACGTGATTGACGAGGCCCCATTCCATCGCGGTCTGCGCGTCAACGGGCGTGCCGGTCACAAGCATTTCAAGCGCGCGTTTGCGCCCGATGGCCCGCGTCAGCGCAACCATCGGCGTTGTGCAGAACAACCCGATCTTCACGCCTGGCGTGGCGAACTGCGCCGATTGCGCGGCGATGGCCAGGTCACAGGTGGCGACAAGCTGACACCCGGCGGCGGTGGCCATGCCCTGCACTTCGGCAATGACCGGCTGCGGAATGCGCTGAATCAGTTCCATCATTTCGGTGCAGACCGCAAAGATTTCGCGGTACTCATTCACGCTGCGCCCGGTCATCTCCTTCAGATCGTGCCCCGAAGAAAAGACCGGCCCCGCTGCGGCCAGAATCACGGCGCGATGGCGGGCCGAAGCGCCAATCTCTTTCAGGCAGACAATCATTTCTTTCATCAGGGCCAGCGACAACGCATTGCGCCGTTCAGGGCGATTGAGCGTGACGATGGCCACCTGAGCGTCTGAATCAACAAGCA
This sequence comes from uncultured Heliobacteriaceae bacterium, assembly GCA_964457105.1. GTDB lineage: Bacteria > Acidobacteriota > Blastocatellia > RBC074 > RBC074 > DASRDU01. The sequence goes on along the minus strand of CAYWDW010000061.1, from coordinate 261 downwards.
GATTTTCGTAAGGCATAACGACTCCTCGCTGACTGTTCACTGCCGCGTCATCTGATAAATCGGCGCGGGCACTTTTTCGCTGGTAGTGACGATGGCTTCGCCGTCAGCGGTGTAAGCAATGGCCTCGCCCTGGCGTTCAAGCGGAATGCTCACGGCTGTTGGCGCGGCATTGAAAATTGTCTCGAACGCTCCGCCTTTGGCGCGCTGCAATTCAAGCGCATTGAAGTAAGTGCGAATCACCACGCAGTTATTATCAGGCGA
>CAYWDW010000060.1:2014-12981 GCA_964457105.1 uncultured Heliobacteriaceae bacterium | reverse complement strand
TGCTGGTTCCGGTGATCGAACCGATTCTCAATCCGCTCTGGGTCATGCTGTGGCTTGGAGAACGACCGTCCGGCCTTGCGCTCGTCGGCGGGCTGATCGTGATGGGAGCAGTGACAGCGCGCGGAGTCGTGAGCGCGTGGGTTAACAGCAGCGTAGTAAAGACGTGATTAAAGAGGAGACGACGGAACAAACGGAAATAACGAAACACACGGAAAGCTTCAATACTGTAGTGAGATCTTTTCCGTGCGGTTTCGTTATTTCCGTTTGTTCCGTCGTCTCTCTTACTTTCCGCTGCTCAACGACTGCAACCGCGCCCGCTCGAATTCATCGCCTGGCTTCCACTTCGGCGTTTCACTGGCGTTCGCTACTTTCAGGCCGACCCAGAAGGCGAGGCGCGTCTGCTGCACCATGCCGCTGAAATCCCAGTTCGGGCTGTATTCGTCCGAAGGCTGGTGATACCGATTCGCGTTGTAATCCTCGAACTGCTTTTTGCCCCAGTCCGCCGAGTGGCCGACGAAATTTGATCCTGGCTCGAAGTTGACCGCCGGGACTCCGGCTTTGGCAAACGGGAAATGATCGGAGCGATAAAACAGTCCCTGTTCGGGATGGCTGTCCGGTGAAATCGTGACCTGATTTTCTTTGGCGACCTCTTCGATAAACTGGCCGAGCGTTGAGCGGTCAGCGCCGAGCGGCGTCAGGTCTGAGGTCAGCCCGTAAATGTTCAGCGAATCAAGATTGATGTTGGCGACCGTCTTTGACAGCGGGACGAGCGGGTGCCGCGCATAATATTCAGCGCCGAGCAGGCCCTGCTCTTCGGCAGTGGTGGCGATGAACAGAATCGAGCGTTTCGGTTTTTCTTCGAGCGCGGCGAAGGCTTTGGCAATGGCCAGAATGCCGGCGATGCCGGTCGCGTTGTCAACCGCGCCGTTGTAAATGTTGTCGCCCGGCTGTTCGGGGCGGATGCCGAAATGATCCCAGTGCGCCGAAAAGACGACGTATTCATTTTTCAGCTTGTCATCGCTGCCGCGAAAGATGCCGACGACGTTGGGCGAACTGACGCGGCGGATGGTGACTTTGAGGGTTGACTCAACCCGCGCATTGAAGGTAACGGGCCTGAAATCGCGGGTCTGCGCGGCCTGGCGCAGGGCGTCCAGATTCTGTCCGGCAAGCTGCGCGATTTTGCGCGCGGCATCTTCAGTGGCCCACGCCTTCATTGCCAGCGGCGACGCGCTGCCATCCGGCACGAGGCTGAAGCGTTCACCGCTCCACGAACTTTTCACCACGTTCCAGCCGTAACCTGCCGATTCGGTCGTGTGAATCAGAATCACGCCTGCCGCGCCGCGCCGCGCCGCTTCTTCGTATTTGTACGTCCAGCGACCGTAATAGGTCAGCGCTTTGCCGCCAAACAGATTCGGCTCGGCAGCCGTCGCGGGCGGGTCGTTGACCATGATCAGCAGCACCTTGCCGCGCACGTCCAGACCTTTGTAATCGTCCCAGTTGTTTTCGGGCGACTGAATGCCGTAACCGACAAAGACGAGTTCGTTGTTGATGGCGACTTCGTTTTTGTCGAGTTCGGTCGTGCCAATGAAATCATCAGCGAATTTGAGATCCTCGCTCCTGTCGCCGCTTTTGATGGTGAGTTTGTTCGCGGCATCAGCCGTCGTGCTGATCATCGCGGCCTGCTGAAAGTAAGTGCGATCAGCCGCCGCCGGTTCAAGCCCGGCTGATTCAAATCTCGCCGCGATATATTTGGCCGCAAGCATGCCGCCGCGCGAACCCGGAGCGCGACCTTCGAGCAGGTCATCCGCCAGGTATTTGATGTGAGCGCGCAACTCGGCATCATTGATCTGTGCGCCCCCCTGTTCGGCATCATTGATGGCGCCTTCGTCACCTGAAGCGGGCGGGAAGTCATAGGTGACGACTCGCCGGGCTACCCGGCGACCTTTCCTGCCGCGACGATAGACAACGCGGGTGCGTCGCACCTTGCCACGCCGTCCGCGCGCCACGCGACCTTTGGCCCGTGCTGACTTACCGCGTTTTTTAGTGACGGAAGCGCGCTTCTGGCGTTTGCGCGGCGCGGCTTCGATTTCCCAGGTGATGGACAGGCAGAGCAGTAATACGATCAGATGAACAAGCAAGCGGACGGGGGGAGCATGTCTTTTCATGTGCGTCTCCGAATGATGATGACCCTGAAAGGGAAGCCTGCAAGCAGGATTTTCTCGTTACATTAATTAACCGCGGCTGGGATGCGAGCAGGCAAGCCGTCAAAAAGATGCCTGCGTTTCGCCATGCTGTGCGTTCTTTACCTGAGTGCGAAATTAAAAGCAAGCTATAATCGAACACGGAAATTTAATGAAACTGCAAGGCAATTGAACTGAACCTGCACGACTGAATTATTTCTGATGACGCTGATGACGACTGAATTTTCCGGGCGCAGGCGAAGCGACCTGCTCGCGCGACTGAGCAGTGAAACTTTTGATGTGCTGCTGATCGGTGGTGGCATTACCGGCGCGGGACTCGCGCTGGATGCCGCGGCGCGCGGGCTGAGCGTGGCGCTGCTTGAAAAGCGTGACTTTGCTGCGGGCACCTCCAGCCGTTCGACCAAGCTGATTCACGGCGGTCTGCGGTATCTGGAACATTACGATTTTGCGCTGGTGCGCGAAGGCTTGCGCGAACGCGCCCGGCTGCTCAGCATTGCGCCGCATCTGGTCGAGCCTTTTCCGTTCGTGGTGCCCGTTTATCAACAGGCGCGGCGCAATTACGATCATCCGCTGAAAATGCGGGCCGGGATGGTGCTGTATGACCTGCTGGCCGGAAAGTATAACCTCGCCCGGCACCGCCGTCTCAGCCGCGATGAAGCGTTGCAGCTTGCGCCACAGCTCGATGCGCGCGGACTGAAGGGCGCTTTGGTTTATTACGACTGCCGCACCGATGACGCGCGGCTGGTCATTGAAGTGCTGAAATCAGCGCACGCCCGCGGCGCGGTGATGGCGAGCTATGCGCGCGTGACCGGCTTCATCAATGAAGACGGGCGCGTGGCCGGGGCGCGAGTGCGCGATGAACTGAGCGGCGATGAATTCACCGTGCGGGCGCGCATGGTCATCAATGCCACCGGCGTGTGGATGGAAGAAACGCTCAGCCTCAATGCCGCGAGCCACAACGGACAGTCAAAAAGCGTGCGCCCGTCCAAAGGCATTCACCTGACCGTTGCGGCTGAACGTTTGCGCGTCAGTTCAGCGTGGCTGATTCCGTCGCTGACCGGGCATCGGTTTTATTTCGTGGTGCCGTGGGAAGGCCGCGTCAACATCGGCACGACTGACACTGATTATTCCGGCGACCGTGACGCGCCGCGCGCCGAAGCCGCTGAGGTCAGCGAAATACTCGGCGCAATCAATTCATATTTTCCCGCCGCACAGCTTGAAGCTTCAGATGTGATTTCAGCCTGGGCCGGATTGCGCCCGCTCATCAGCGATCCGATGATTACGGCGACTACTGCCGTGTCGCGGCGTGAAGAATTGTTTGAATCACCCGGTGGCCTGATTTCACTGGCGGGCGGCAAGCTGACGACTTACCGGCTGATGGCTGAACGCGGAATTGATCTGGCGGTGAAAAGGCTGGGCGAACGCTTCGGCGTCAACGCTGCAAGCGCAGCCGACACGAGCCACCTCGCCATCAGCGGCGCGCTTGAACGTGACCGCCTTGAGTCACTGGCGCAGCAGCTTGTCCACAGCGAAGCTTTGTCGCCTGAAACCGCGCAGCACCTGGTGAATGCTTATGGCAGCGCCGCGCCGCAGGTGGCTGAGCTGGCCCGCGAGGATGAACGATTGCGCGCCCGCCTGGTTGGCGGCTTGCCGCACATCGCGGCTGAAGTCATTTATGCCGTGCGTTGCGAAATGGCGCTGACGCTGGCCGACGTGCTGGCCCGGCGCACGCGCCTGCTGATGCTGGCCGGCAGGGATGCGCTCGCCTGCGCGCCGCTCGCTGCCGCGCTGATGGCCCAGGAACTGAACTGGGATGAAGCCGAACAGCAGCGACAAATCAGGCACCTGGCCGCTGAATACGAGCGCGAATACGCCACGCCGCGCTGAGCATCGCCGCACTGACTTTCAGTGCCGCTGTTCCCTGCCGGTGCGCGCTTCCATGTCTTCAATGGCGCGGCCTTCGGCGCTGGTTTCAGCCAGGCGCATCGTGGCGGCGCTGCGCCGGGCGAGCAGCAGCATCACCATGCCGAAAATCAGCATCGCCAGGCCCCACCATAAATTGATATTGAGGCCCAGACTGTGCCGCGCATACATTTCACTGCCGCTGGTCACAATGCCGTAAGCCATCAGCAGCACGCCGAAAATTCCAAACATCAACCCGATTGGCAATCTGATATCCAGACCCATATGTTTTGCCTTCTTACCAGAAGATAATATTGAGCGCCACCAGCAGCGCAATCACAACCAGCGCCAGCGACGAAGGCCGCTGATACCACGTCAGCCCGGTGTCCTTCGGCTTCGGCGTCAGCGAATAAACCAGCCCGCGCAACTCTTCGTCAGGGCGTGGCCTGGTCAGCAGCGAAATGATGATCGTCAGCACAAAGCAGGTCGTCCACGCAAAGATCGCGGTCCAGAAATTCTGCGCCATCTCGCTCGGATAAGTGTGCATCACCGAGCCGAAGAAACCGCCCTTCACGCCCGGCACTGACCCGCGCGGCAGCGTCAGGCCGTGATGCAACGCCGCCGCCAGCGTGCCGCCCAGCAGCCCGAAAAACGCGCCGTGCCCGGTCGCCCGCTTCCAGAACATGCCGAGCATGAAAGTCGCAAACAGCGGGGCGTTGACGAAAGCAAAGACCAGTTGCAGCACGTCCATAATGTTATTGAACTGCTGCGCGACATAAGCCGCCGCCACTGAAATCGCCAGCCCGCCCACCGTCGCCATGCGCCCCATCCACAAATAATGCGCGTCGGACGCGCCCCGGTTGATGTAGCTTTGATAAATGTCGTAAGTCCACACCGTATTGAAAGCCGTCGTGTTGCCCGCCATGCCCGACATAAACGAAGCCATCAGCGCGCACAGGCCGAGGCCGAGCAACCCGGCAGGAAAGTACCGCACCAGCATCATCGGCGTCGCCAGATCGTAATCAAGTTCAACTTTGCCGTCGCGCATGACCGGGCGACCCGCTTCATCAAGCTTGGGCGGAATGAGGCCCTTGCCGCCGGTCAGCGGAATGCCCTGGTGTTCTGCGGCCTGCGCCATCACCGCCGTTTCAGCGTTCAGCGGCGTGCTGCTCGTCATCACGGCTGACGACACCACACCGGCAATCATGCCGGGCAGAATCACCAGAAACGGAAAGGCCATTTTCGGAAACGCGGCAATCAGCGGCGTGCGCCGCGCCGAAGTCATCGAATCAGCCGCCATCGCACGCTGCACCACCAGAAAGTCCGTGCACCAGTACCCGAACGACAGCACAAACCCCAGGCCCATAATCATGCCGAACCATTCCACGCCCATCGGGTTGGCATCGGCACTGCCCAGATACTTCCACGAATGCACCATCGCATCGTTCGCCAGCCGTGTTTTGAGGCCGTCCCAGCCGCCGACATCCTTCAGCCCCAGAAAGACGAGCGGAATAAAGCCGATCACGATCAGAAAGAATTGCAGCACCTCGTTGTAAATGGCCGAGGTCAGTCCGCCCAGAAAGGTATAAGCCAGCACGATCAGCGCCGAAACGATGATCGCAAAGTTGAAATCCCAGCCGAGCAGCAGTTGCAGCAGCTTGCCCATCGCATACATCGAAACGCCCGATGAAAAGATCGTCATCACCGCAAACGAAATTGCATTGAGGCCGCGCGTCTTTTCATCAAAGCGCAGCTTCAGATACTCCGGCACCGACCGCGCCCGCGAGCCGTAATAGAACGGCATCATAAAGATGCCGACAAAGATCATCGCCGGAATCGCGCCCACCCAGTAAAAGTGCGACGTCGCAATGCCATACTTCGCCCCGCTCGCGCCCATGCCGATGACTTCCTGCGCGCCCAGATTGGCCGACAGAAAGGCCAGCCCCGTAATCCACGCCGGAATCGAACGCCCGGAGAGAAAGAAATCCGTGCTGGTGCGCATGTATTTCCTGAGCAGAAACCCGATGCCCAGCACAAAGACGAAATAGATCAGGATGATCGAGTAATCAATCCATTGCGGTTCTGGTCGCATAAGGAGCCTCGGTTTGTGACCGGTGATGATCCGGTCGTTGTTCTGGTGAAGAATTGAGCGGCGACAAAACGCGCAGAATGATGAACTGCGCGGCTTTCTGAAGTGTGATGCGGGCGAAGCATACACGCGCCACCCGTGATTTGCCAAATCACTCGGAAGCGAGCTGGCAGATGGCAGATGACAGATGACAGGAAGCAGCGAGACGGCGGCCTCTCTTCCTGCCAACTACCGAATTCCGAATTCCGAATTCCTCCGCTCACGTGAAACTCGCGATAATCTGCTGCCTGGTTGAAACGCAATGCCTCAGCCCTTATCATCGCCCGCGTTATGAAGAGCCTGCTTGTTGCGCTGCTCAAAAGGCTGCTGTTTGTGCTGCCGGTAGTCTGGGCGGTTGTCACCCTCGTTTTTCTGCTGATTCATATCGTGCCCGGTGATCCGGTGCGGAATGCGCTGGGTGAAAACGCCACCGAAGCGCAGGTCGCCGAGCTGCGTCACAAGCTCGGCCTCGATCTGCCGCTCTCACGTCAGTACCTCAATTACTGGCACGGCATTGTGCGCGGCGACCTCGGCAGAAGTCTGCAAAATCCCGATGAACAGGTGCTGGAAAAGATCGTGAGCCGCTATCCGGCGACGATTGAACTGGCGCTGGCCGGGCTGATTGTCGCCATTTCGCTGGCGATTCCGCTGGGCGTCACAGCCGGAACGCGGCAGGGCACGCTGACGGACAACGCGGTTTCAGTCATTGCGCTGCTCGGCATCAGCGCGCCGGGGTTTGTCATCGGGCCGCTGGCGATTCTGGTCTTTGCGATCAAGCTGGACTGGCTGCCGGTGTCGGGGCGTTACGGGCCGGAGTATCTGATTCTGCCTGCGTTCACCCTGGGCGCGGCGCTCGCGGCTATTCTGACGCGGATGGTGCGCTCAAGCGTGATCGAAGAACTCAACGAGGATTACGTGCGCACGGCCCGCGCCAAAGGCCTGAGCGAATGGCAGGTGATTTACAAACACGTCCTCAAAAACGGACTGATTCCGGTCGTGACGGTGCTGGGCCTGCAATTCGGCGTGCTGCTCGCCGGGGCAATCATTACCGAAACGATCTTCAGTTGGCCGGGTCTGGGGCGGCTGACGATTGATTCAATCAACGCGCGTGATTATCCGCTGGTGCAGGGCTGCATTCTGATGATCGCGCTGACTTATATTCTGGCCAACGTTCTGACTGATCTGGCTTACCGCCTGCTCGATCCGCGCATCAGGGTGGAATGAAGACAGATGTTCGATTTGAGATTCGAGATTGCAGATTGAAATCAGGGAAGCTGTCTCACTTCGCAATCTGCAATCTGCAATCTCAAATCTGCAATTGATATGACTCGACTCGGTAAAATCGGACTGGTCATCATCGCCGTATTTTTTCTGGTGGCGATCTTTGCGCCGCTCATTGCGCCTTACGATCCGCGCGATCAGCAGCCCGCGCCGCCGGGCCAGGAGCTTGAAGAAAGGCTGCGACCGTCGCGCGAGCATCCGCTGGGGCTGGATGATCTGGGGCGCGATGTGCTTTCGCGGATTGTTTACGGCGCGCGCATTTCGATGCGCGTGGGTGTGACGGTCGTCTTGATTTCAGCTTTGATCGGCGTGCTGATTGGCGCGGCATCGGGTTATTACGGCGGATGGGTTGATCGTTTCTTTTCGGGGTTTCTCTTCAACGTCTTTCTTTCGTTTCCGAGCATTTTGCTGGCGATTGCGATGGTCGCGTTTCTGGGGCCGAGTCTCAATAACCTGATTCTGGCGCTGTCGGTCATCGGCTGGGTCGGCTATGCGCGGCTGATGCGCGGCCAGGTTTTGAAAGTGCGCGAATATGATTTCGTCACCGCGGCGCGGGCGATTGGCGCCGGTGATTTTCGCATTCTGCTTTTTCATATTCTGCCCAACGCGATTCAGCCGCTGATCGTGCAGGCGAGTCTGGGCATGGCCGGGGCCGTACTCTCTGAAGCGAGCCTGAGCTTTCTGGGCCTCGGCGTGCCGCCGCCCGCAGCAAGCTGGGGCGCGATGCTCAACGACGCACGCAACTACCTGCGCGTCGCGCCGCACCTGCTGATCTTTCCCGGCCTTGCGGTGATGCTGACGGTCATGGCCTTCAACTTCGTCGGTGACGGGCTGCGCGAATGGCTTGATCCGAAGCAAAAAAGATAATGTTCGGCCAGTTGACTTAAAACGACCGAAGCTTTAAGTTACCACCCATTCCACACATTTGGATTTTGCGGACATACCTCAGTCTGCTCTTTCGTTGGAAACAGCCGGCAAATGCTGCTTAACGTCAAATTCAAGGGCGGAGCCTTGCACCGTCTGCCTCCGCCTGGCTGCTCAGCAGCATGCCGGGCAGATAACAGTTCTGTGCTGTGCAAACAACTTTTCAGACCTCTTTTCTGAGTCCTTCAGATCAGGCCTGAAACTATTTCCTGAACCCTGGAGAAGAAACATGAAACGAATAGTGCTGTTAGTTATGGTCATTGCCATGTCGGTGGCGATGATTCCGTTTGCAAAGCGGGTCGGCGGACAAAGCCAGACCAGCGGCCCGAAATATGTTGCCGGTGAAATCCTGATTCAGTTCAGGGCCGGCGCCAGTGCGGCTGACAGACAGGCGGCCCGCAATCTGGCTGGCGCTGTCAGAAAGCGCCTGATTCGCGCCGCAGCAGGCGCGGGTGAACTTGAATCAGCGCGCATTCCGGCCAATATCACGGTCGAAAACGCCATCGCGGCTTTACAGCGTCATCCGGCGGTCAGGTTTGCCGAACCGAACTGGATTTACACGCATCAGGAAACCTCAAACGATCCCTACTACACCAACGGTTCGCTGTGGGGGATGTATGGCGACGCCACTTCACCGGCCAATCAGTACGGCAGCGGGGCGGCTGAAGCGTGGGCTGCCGGACACACCGGCGACAGCACGGTTTACGTCGGCGTGATTGATGAAGGCATTGACCTGAACCATCCTGACCTCGCGGCCAACATCTGGACGAATCAGTTCGATCCGCCGGACGGAGTTGACAACGACGGCAACGGGTTCGTGGATGACCTTCACGGCTGGGATTTCAACGGCAACGACAATTCGATTTATGACGGCACGGGTGACGATCACGGCACGCACGTTTCCGGCACGATTGGCGCCACCGGCGGCAACGGCGCCGGCGTGGCCGGAGTCAACTGGCAGGTGACGATCATTTCGGCCAAATTCCTCGGCGCCAGCGGCGGCACGACTGAAAACGCGATTCGCGCGGTTGATTACATCACCGATCTGAAAACGCGGCACGGGCTGAACATCGTGGCGACCAACAATTCGTGGGGCGGCGGCGGTTATTCGCAGGGGTTGCAGGATGCGATCATTCGCATGGCCAAAGCCGACATTGTGTTTTGCGGGGGGGCTGTTAACGGCAACCTGATCGGCGTCGGGCAGAACAACGACTCCAAAGCCAATTACCCGTCCAATTACAACACCACCCAGGGCACCAACACCGAAACCGCCGCCAGTTATGACGCCGTGATTGCCGTGGCTTCAATCACCAGCAGCGGGGCGCGGTCGTCATTTTCCAACTATGGCAAAACGACGGTGGACCTCGGCGCACCGGGCAGCGGCATTTACTCAACCACGCCGGGCAACACTTACAGTTCCTACAGCGGAACCTCAATGGCCACGCCGCACGTGACCGGCGCAACGGCGCTTTACAAATCGGTCAATCCGGGGGCAACGGCGTCTGACATCAAAAATGCGATTCTGAATTCGGCCATCAACACGCCGACCAGTTCGCTCAATAACATCACCGTCACCAACGGGCGGCTCAATCTCGGCTACCTGCTTGGCGGCCCGCCGCCACCGCCGACTCCGCCCGACGCTCCAACGGCCTTGAGCGCCTCGGCTGCCTCATCAAGCCAGATCAACCTCGCGTGGACTGACAATGCGAACAACGAAGACGGCTTCAGGATCGAACGTTGTCAGGGCGCAGGCTGCACGAACTTTGCGCAGATTGCGACCGTCGGCGCCAATGTCACCAGCTACAACAACACCGGGCTGACCGCCAGCACCTCCTACAGCTATCGCGTGCTGGCCAATAACAGCGCGGGTGATTCGGATTACTCGAACACTGCGTCAGCAACCACGCAGGCGGCAGGCGCGGCTCCGGCAGATCCGAGCAACCTGCGGACAACGGGTGCCACAGGCCGCCGTATTGATCTGGCCTGGAATGACAACTCGAACAACGAAACGAAATTCGAGTTGGAACGCTGTACCGGATCAACCTGCACGAACTTTGCGAAGATTGCTGAACCGGCGGCGAATGCCACGACCTACAGAAACTCCGGGCTGACCCGCACAACGACCTATCGTTACCGGATCAGAGCCTGCAACGGCAGCGGCTGTTCAGGATACTCAAACACCCTTAACGCCACGACCAACTGATGACAAGCAACGTCAGCACGCGCTGACAGCGCAAAGCAGCAAGCCCCTGGCAAATCGGTCCCGATTTGCCAGGGGCTTTTTTTATCGCCACAGACTGCGCCGCTTATTCTTCACGGCCATTGATCCGCACGAGGTAATCAACAATCTTTTTAGCCGGTTCATCAGCGATGGGCGCGCCGAAGTTTTTGACCATCTTCGTCACAGTCGCCTGCCAGGCCTTGCGCGTCAGGCGCGGCTGACTGGTCACGTAACGAAATGAATGGCAGGTCGAACACGAGGCGATGAATTCAAGCTTGCCGTCGCCGTTTGGCAGATCAGGCGGGAATTG
>CAYWDW010000060.1:0-1914 GCA_964457105.1 uncultured Heliobacteriaceae bacterium | reverse complement strand
CGATGTGCGGTGCGCGCCACAGATTCAATCCGGCCAGCGCGGCAGTCAGCAGCAGAACCAGGCCCAGTGCAATTTTCTGTCTGTTCATTCAGTTCCTCCCGATCAGGCCACTGTGACGTGGGTTTCTTCGATGACGTTGCGCAAGTAGCCGCTGCGGTTCCAGAACGACGAAGCGCGCTGCGTTTCGCCTGCGGCATTCGTCGCCCGCACCAGCAGCCTGTAATCGCCCGCTTTATTCGGCGTCCAGTTCAGTCGCCAGCGCCGCCACGAATACTTGCCGAGTTCATTGCCCAGCGTGGCTTCATGCCAGGTGGCGCCGCCGTCGGTCGAGACTTCGACACGTGTGATGCCTGCGCCGCTGTCAAACGCGACGCCTGCGATTTCATACGCCTGACTGACGCTCAGTTTTTCATGCGGTTCGGGCTGCACCATAATCGAGCGCACCGGCATGCGACTGATCGGCACAGTCTGTTCGGCCAGCTTGTCGGGCGCTTCGTTCGGATCAGCGGTGGCCGGAACGCGGTAGGCCTTCTCCATCCAGTAGCCCTTGAATTTTTCGGGCAGCACGCTGATTTCATCCAGCGCCTTGACCCAGTAAGTGCCGAACCAGCCGGGCACGATCAGCCGCAGCGGAAAGCCGTTGAGCAGCGGCAACGGTTCGCCGTTCATTTCATAAGCTATCATCACTTCGCCGTCGCGCGCGTGGTCAACTTCCAGCGACTTGACGAAGTTCGGCACGCCTGGCAGCGGCGCTTTATCAAGCGCGCTGAAGGCGACATCCACCGCGCCCGCTTTGACTCCGGCAGCATCGAGCAGGTCCTTGAGCCGCACGCCGGTGAACTTCGCGTTGCCCATCGCGCCGTGCTTCCACTGCCCGCCGGGAATGCGCGGCTGAAAGAGGCTGCGCGAATTGCCCGAACACTGATTGAAGACCACCTGCGTCACAGGCGTGAATTTCTTTCGCAAATCATCAAGCGAAAGTTCGAGCGGCTGGTTGACGTGGCCGGTGATTTTGAGCCGGTAAGTTTTCGTGTCAACCGAAGTCGGAATGTTGGCCAGGTGCCAGCGCACGAAATAGGCCTCGTTCGGCGTCAGGTCGGAACGGAAGTATTTGAGCGGCGTTTCAAGCTGCGGTGGCCGGTCGGTCAGCAGAATCAGCTCGGTCTTTTCAGGAAACCGGACGAGTTGCGGCGGCGGTTCGGTTTCAACCGGAGTGACCTGGCCGCCCCGGCAGGCCGTCAGCAGCGCGCCTGCGCTGAACGCGCCCGCGAGGCTCAGAAATGTGCGGCGGTCGAATGATTTCAAGATGACTCCTTTCCCGAAGAATCATTGAGGTGCAAAAGAAAAACAGAAGGTTTCGGATGGCGGCTGATTCTATGCAGCGCACCGCGCAACGTCAAATCAGCATAGTGGGAATGCGGCAAAGAAGAGAGATGACGGAACACACGGAAAGAACGGAACACACGGAACAGAAAGCTTCAAACAAGGTTCAGTTCCTTTTCCGTCTGTTCCGTTATTTCCGTGTGTTCCGTCATCTCTCTGCGCTCTGTCTGCTATTTGATGCCGAGCAGTTCGACTTCAAAAAGCAGCGTGGCGTTGGGCGGGATGACGCCGCCTGCGCCGCGTGCGCCGTAACCAAGCTGCGGCGGAATGATCAGCCGCCGCTTGCCGCCGACTTTCATACTCATCACGCCTTCGTCCCAGCCTTTGATGACCTTCCCGACGCCGATCTGAAATTCAAACGGTTCGTTGCGATCAAGCGAACTGTCGAACTTCGTGCCGTCCACCAGCGTGCCCGTGTAATGCACGCGCACGGTCTGGCCTGGCGTCGGACTTTCGCCAGCGCCGACGACAATCTCTTCATACTTCAGGCCCGAAGGCGTCGTGATGGCCTTCGCGCTGGCGACGTAACCA
>CAYWDW010000059.1:5609-13006 GCA_964457105.1 uncultured Heliobacteriaceae bacterium | reverse complement strand
TATTCGTTACCGGCCTGGTCGCAACTGCACCGTGTCATACCGGCTGAGCTTCGCGGCCACTGCCTCAGCTCAGGCTGAGACCACAATCGTTTCACTGCTGGCCTGCCCGCCTGGCAACAGCCGCGAGCGTTTGATCAACGCGCAATCAGCCGCGACAACCAGGCCTGATGCAATTTTTCATCTGCCTGCGCTTGAGGCTGTCGCCTGGGTTTTTCCGCAGGATCGCAAACTGTCAGGTCTCGCCCTGCTCGCAGACCGCGCTTTGCTCAGCGCGCGCCTGCTGCCTGAAATCATCAACACCATTGAGCCTGGCCTGCACCTTGCTGACTTCAGTCTTGAGCCGGTCAGCTACATTGCTGAACGCGCCTGCACTCAGCGTGTCAGGCTTGAGTTGTCGTCACCGGATTCAGCGCACACCCGGGCCCGGACTTTTTATGTCAAAACACTGCCGCCCAATGAAGGCCGTCACGCCTGGCAGAACTGGCAGAAGCTGTGGCGCAGCGCAGCGGTTCAGCACGGGCGATTGCTGATGCCGCAGCCGGTCGCTTATCAACCCGCTGCCTGTGCGCTGTGGTACTGTGAACTGCCGGGTCATTCGCTGCTTGATGCACGGCCTCAGCCCGCTCAGTTTTTGCGGCTGATGACAATGGCCGGCGCAGCCATTGCCCGGCTGCATCAAACGAAGCTGACCGGACTGCGGGCGATCACGCCGGATGAAACTATCGCGCAACTCAGCGCCGCCGCTTCCCTGCTCTCTCAGGTCAGGCCTGAATGCAGCGATGATGCGCAGTCGCTGGCGCAGCTTCTGATGACAAAGTTGCCGCCTGAATCGCAGTCGGTGACGCTGCACGGCGATCTGCATTTGAAAAACCTGCTGGCGACGGCTGACGGCGTGGCGTTGATTGATCTGGATAATTTGTGCATCGGCGATCCGGCGCGTGAAATCGGCAGCCTGACGGCGATGCTTTATCATCAAGTCCTGACCGGCCATTTGTCGCGGCAGGTGGCTGAACAGTCGGCTGAACATTTCATTGCCGACTGGCAGCAGGGCAGCAACTGCGAACTGTCAAACGCGGCGATCAACTGGCACACCGCCGCGGCGCTGCTTTATGAACGCGCGGTTCGCAGCATTATTCGCCTGAGCGATGAACGCCTGACACTGCTGGATGACCTGATGGCAATGGCGCGGCAACTGGCCGCAAAGTTGTAGATGATGAATGCACCAAAACAGCGAGTGATGTTTTATTGCCAGCACGTGCTGGGGATGGGCCACCTGATGCGCAGCCTGGCGATTGTCAGCGGTCTGACGGATTTTGAAGTCTGCTTCATCAACGGCGGCGCATGGCTGAATGGCCTTGTGCCGCCTGCGCACGTTGAAGTCGTCAACCTGCCGCCGATTATTTCAGATGCTGAGTTTCGTCAACTGCGCGCGGCTGAGGAGGCGCAAAGTCTGGATGACATCAAAGCTCAGCGACGGCAGATGCTGCTTGACACCTTTGCCCGTGTGCAGCCGCAGGCGCTGGTGATTGAAATGTTCCCGTTCGGTCGGCGCAAATTTGCCGATGAACTGCTGCCGCTGCTCGCGCAGGCGAAAGCAGATGGCAGCCAGACGAAAATCGCCTGTTCGCTGCGCGATATTCTGGTCAGCAAGCGCGATCAGGCGCGCTTTGAAGCAGCCGCCTGTCGCATTGCCAGTGAATATTTCGATCTGGTGATGATTCATTCAGACCCGCATTTTCAGCGGCTTGAAGAGACCTTCAGCCTGGCTGGTGAATTGCGCTGCCCGGCTGTTTACACCGGCTTCGTCACGCCGGATGCGATGCGTCCGGCTGCAAATGAACCGCCTGCTGACAGCGGTCAGCGCCTGATCGTCGTCAGCATCGGCGGCGGCAGAGTCGGCAGCGAACTGATTCGCTGCGCGATTGAAGCATCACAACTGATCCGTGAACGCCTGCCGCATCGGCTGCTGATTTTCACCGGGCCGTATCTGCCTGAAGCTGAATTTGAGCAGTTGCAGCAACAGGCCCTGAAGCTGCCCGCCGTGACGCTGCAACGTTACACGCCCGATCTGACGGCGATTTTGCGGCAGGCTGATTTGTCGCTCAGCATGGCGGGTTACAATACCTGCCTGAATCTGCTGGTCAGCGGCACGCGGGCCATCGTGTATCCTTTCAGCGGAAACGACAATCAGGAACAGCGCCTGCGCGCCGAAAAGCTGCGCGCGCGCGGACTCGTTGAAATCATCAGCCCGGATGAACTCCGGCCTGACCGCCTCGCTGAACTGATGCTGCAATCACTCGGCAGACCGCAAGCAGCGAATGATTCGTTGCAACTCAACCTGAACGGCGTGGCCGGCGCGGCGGCAGCATTGAAAAGGCTCGTCACCGGCGGCGCATCTGTGGCCGGAGAGCTCGTGCAGTGAAGACTGAATTTGCCTTGCTCAAAGAAACGCTTCACCGCGCTGCCGCACAGCAGCGGATCATCGAACTGTTCTTTCGTGATGATGACGTAGCCGATGATGAACCGGCGCTGCAACGACTGCTTGACGTGTTCATTCAGCGGCGAACGCCCGTCAATCTGGCAGTGATTCCGGGGCGACTGACTGAGGCAGGCACGGCGATGCTGCGCGAGCGATTGCGGACACACGCGCATCTGCTTGAAATCAATCAGCACGGCTGGATGCATCTGAATCACGAAACCACCGGGCGCAAGTGTGAATTCGGGCCGACGCGCACGTTTGCCGAACAGCTTGCTGATCTTGAAAGCGGCAGGCGGAAGCTGACCGATTTATTCGGCGCTGATTTTTCTGCGGTCTTTGTGCCGCCCTGGAATCGCTGCACTGAAGCCACGCGGCGCGCCATTGATCAGCTTGAATTTCAGGTGCTGTCACAACTCAAAGGCGCGCAGCCTGTGATCGGATACGGCTTCACCGAAATTTCAGTCACGCTGGACCTGCACCGCTGGCGGGGCGGCGTGACGATGAAGGCTCCGGCGGAACTTGAAAACGAACTGGCAAGGCAGGTGAACGCCGGAGAAATCATTGGCGTCATGCTGCATCATCAGGTCATGGATGAAGCGGCGCTGGCGTGGCTCGCCAGACTGCTGGATGAACTGCGTCTGCATGCTGGTCTCAGGATTCATACTTTTCAAAGCCTGCTCAGACTCACGACAACGTGCCCGTAAAAAGAACCGTCACATTATCGGAACTCGTTCGCAAGCATCTGCGCGCTTCGGGCCGCAGCCTGGCGCTGGCGGCGCTGTGTATGACGGGCTTCACGCTCGCCGAACTGCTGTCGCCCTGGCCGCTCAAAATTATCTTCGATCACATTCTGCTGGCTCGTGAACTGCCGCCATCTTTGCACCTCCTCAATCCGCTGCTCAGTCACAGCCGAATGATGGCGGTGGTGGCGCTGTCGCTGAGCATTCTGCTGATTGCCGGGCTGCGCAGCGTGTTTGCTTACTTTCAGACTTTCATCACGCTGCGGATTGGTTATGAACTGGTCTTCCGTTTGCGCCAGGCGCTGTTTGTGCATCTGCAACAACTGTCGCTCTCGTTTCACGCGCGCGCACGCACGGGCGAACTGCTGACCAAAGTGGTCAGCGACACAAGCGCGCTGAAGGATGTCTTTGCTGAATCCGCGCTCAATGCTGCCGCGCACCTGCTGACTGTGACCGGCATGTTTGTGGTGATGTTTGCGCTCAACTGGCGGCTGGCGCTGGTGGTGCTGGCGACGTTTCCGCTGCTCACCTACACGCTTTTTTCAGTGTACCGGCGGCTCAAGACTTCAGCGCGACGACAGCGCGAACGCGAAGGCGTGGTCGCTTCGCGCATTCACGAAGTGCTGTCTTCGCTGCTGCTGGTGCGCGCCTTCGCCCGCGAGCAGCACGAACAGCAGCGCTTTGAAGAAGCGAGCAGTCACACGCTCAGTGAAGGCATCAGGACGGCGCGCCTGGAAGCCGCCGCGACCCGCGCCGTTGAACTCATCAGCGCCGCCAGCTTGTGCGCGGTCGTGCTGGCCGGAGCCATGCAGGTGCTGGCCGGACGCATGCTGCCCGGCGAGCTGCTGATTTTTACGGCTTATCTGAGCAGCCTGTATAAACCGCTGCGCACGCTGGCGCGCATTTCCAGCCAGTTTTCAAAGGCGATGGCGAGCGCCGAAAGATTGTCTGAAATTCTGGCGACTGAACCTGAACCTGCCGACGAAAAACAGGGGTTGCAGGTCTCAGCGCTGCGCGGCGAGATTGTGTTTGAGCATGTCTCTTTTGCGTATGGCGATGACGATGACATTCTGCACGATCTTTCCTTTACGATTCAGCCGGGTCAGCAGGTCGCGCTCGTCGGCGCGTCGGGCGCGGGCAAATCAACGATTGCCAGTCTGCTGCTGCGATTTTATGACGCACGCGCAGGGCACATTCTGATTGACGGCGTGCCGATTGAAAAATATCAGCGCGCCGCGCTGCGACGACAGATCAGCATTGTGCTGCAGGAGACAATTCTGTTCGGCGCCACGATCCGCGAAAACATCTGTTACGGCAAACCCGACGCCACTGAGGCTGAGATTGCCGCTGCCGCGCGTGACGCCTGCGCCGATGAATTCATCGCCGCGCTGCCGGATGGTTATGAAACCGTCATCGGTGAGCGCGGCAGCACGCTGTCAGGCGGTCAGCGGCAGCGGCTGTCGCTGGCGCGCGCGATCATCCGGCGGCCTTCGATTCTGATTCTGGACGAACCCACAACGGCCATTGATGCCGCCTCAACGGCGCTGATTCAGCAGGCCATCGCCCGCCTGCAGCAGGGCCGCACGCTGATTGTCATCGCGCATCAGTTCAGCGGCATTGAAGACTTCGATCAGATTCTGGTCTTCAGGCATGGCCGGATGATCGAAAGCGGCACCCACGCCGAACTGATGCAGCGCGCAGGATATTATGCTGAACTGTACCGCGTGCAGCATCCGGCGCGGCGCTGAAGTGTGTGAGGCAGGAAGAGAGAAAATGAGTTCACCAATCTCCGTGCAGCATCTGCACAAAAATTACGGCGACGCAGTGGCGCTGGATGACATCAGTTTTGAGATTGCCAGTGCGGAACTGACTGTCATCATCGGCCCGTCGGGGTGCGGCAAATCAACGCTGCTGCGCTGCCTGAACGGGCTGGAGATATTTGAGCGCGGCACTATTCGCATTGGCGAAATGACGATGGAACATCATTCAGACCAGCCCGCCGCCGAACGCAACGCGCAGTTGCGCCGCCTGCGTGAAAACGTCGGCATGGTCTTTCAGAATTTCAATCTCTTTCCGCATCTGACAGTGCTGGAAAACGCGGTGCTGGCGCCGGTCGCGGTGCGCCGGACCTCACGTCAGCAGGCCGAAGCGCGCGCGCGCGAACTGCTCGCCAAAGTCGGATTGAGCGAACGGCTCGATTATTATCCAGGCCAGCTTTCGGGCGGACAGCAGCAGCGGGCGGCGATTGCCCGCGCCCTGGCGATGTCGCCGCAGGTGATGCTTTACGATGAACCGACTTCGGCGCTTGATCCGGGCCTCGTCAACGAAGTCCTGGACATCATGCGCAAACTCGATCACGAAGGCATGACGCAGGTCGTCGTCACGCACGAAATGCGCTTTGCCCGCGAAGTGGCGGACCGCATTCTGGTGCTCGACCAGGGTCGGCTGATTGAATCCGGCCCGGCTGATGAAATCTTCACTGCGCCGCGCGATGAGCGCACGCGCAACTTTCTCAGGAACTTCTTCGGATGAAAAAACATGCTGCGCGCGGCGGGCTGCTGCTGCTGCTTATGCTGCTTTCAATCAGCGCCGTCACCGCCCAGGAACTGCGCTGGGGCGGCGATTCAGAAGGCGGCGCGCCTTACGTCTTTCAGGATCCGAAAAATCCCGCCGAGATCATCGGCTTTGAGGTTGAGCTGGCCAATGCCCTGGCCCGGCAGCTTCATCGCCGCGCCGTCTTTGTGCAGAATCAGTGGGACGGGCTGATTCCGGGTTTGCAGCGCGGCAATTATGACCTCGCGCTCAACGGCCTGGAGATTACCGAAGACCGCAAACAGGAGCTCAGCTTTTCGCTGCCCTATTACGTCACGTCGCTGCAACTGAGCGTGCGCGCCGGTGACAACAGCATCAACGGGCTGGCCGATCTGAAAGGCAAAACTGCTGGCACGCTGAAATATTCGCTGGCGCAGCGCGTGCTTGAACGCGCGGACGGCATCAACATCAGAACCTATAACGGGCTGATCAATGCTTATGAAGATCTCGCTGCCGGTCGGCTTGAGGCCGTCCTCAACGATTATCCGATTGCGATTTATTACAGCCGCCCGAACCCGAAGTTGAAGTTCGCCGGCCCGCCGCTTGAGCGCGTGCTGTATGGCATCGGCATTCGCAAGGATGACGCGGCGCTGCTCACACAGATCAACGCGGCGCTGCTCGCGCTGATGAAATCGGGCGAACTCAGACACATCTATGAAAAGTGGGGCATCTGGAACCGCGAAACTGACGAACTGTTTCAGCAACTCACTGCCGACGCGCCGGGCCAGGGGCTTGCGGATTTTACGAACAGCGTGACGAAGCAACGAACGTGGCGCGACCGGCTGCGGCAATATCTCAGCTACATTCCGATTCTGGTGTTTCAGGGTGCGCCGATGACGCTGCTGATTTCGCTGCTGGGGATGAGCGTCGCCATTGCGCTGGGGCTGGTGCTGGCGCTGCTGAATCTTTACGGCGCGCGCCCGCTGGCGTGGGCCGCGCGGGCGTGGATTGAAATCTTTCGCGGCACCCCGCTGCTGATTCAGCTTTATCTGATCTATTACGGCCTGCCGAACATCGGCATCAGGCTCTCGCCGCTGCTCGCGGCAGTGATCGGCCTCGGCTTCAACTATGCGGCGTATGAAGCTGAAAATTATCGCGCCGGGATTCAATCCATTCCGCGCGGGCAGATGGAAGCCGCCCTGTCACTCGGCCTGACAAAGGCGCAGGCGCTGCGTTACGTGATCGTGCCGCAGGCCATGCGCCTGGTGATTCCGCCCGTGACGAATGATTTCATCGCGCTCTTCAAGGACTCTTCGATTGTGTCGGTGATTACGATGGTCGAACTGACCAAAGTTTACGGGCAGCTTGCGTCAACCTATTACGATTACATCGGCGTGGGCATCCTGACCGCCGCCATCTATTTTCTGCTCGGTCTGCCCTTCGTCAGGCTGGCGCGCTGGGCCGAAGCCAGGCTGGCCACAGACACGCGCGTCACGTCACACAGCCGCCGCCGTTTCACCATCGGCTCAAAACCCGTCGAAGGCTGAACGCTGCCTCAATGCACACCCGGCGGCGCGCGGCGGGGGGGGGGGGGGGGGGGGGGGTTGGGCCGGGGGGGGGGGGGGGGAGCCAGACGGCCGGAACGG
>CAYWDW010000059.1:0-5599 GCA_964457105.1 uncultured Heliobacteriaceae bacterium | reverse complement strand
GGGGGGTGGGGGGCCGCGCGCCGCCCGCCCCCCCCCCCGCGCTCCACCCCCCCCGCCGGCCGTGCGTACCGCGGCGGCCCCCCCCCGCCGCGGGGTCCACCCCCCCCCCCCCCCCCCCCCGCGCCGCGTGAATTGCAGAGCGGCTGAGCCTGTGCGACTTTTATTTGCACACTCTTTACATTATTTTGCGCCGACCTTGTGTGCAATCTCCCGCGCCTGCTGCAAATGTTCGCGCAGCATCGGCAGCGTGGATGAAGCGAAATTCTTCAGATCCGGGTTGTCGGCCTGCTGACTCATGCGGTCATACTCGGCCACATCCTGCTGATGGTCTTTGACCATCAGCGACATGTATTCGCGGTCAAAGGCGGCGCCTGAGAGTTTCGAGAGTCGGGTCAGGGTCTGCTGCTCTGCACTGCTGAGTTCCTGCGGCAGCGAGACATTCAATTGCGCAGCGAGCTGCATCAACTGCTGATTGATGCGCGTATGGTCATCAACCATGCGCTGACCGAACTGCTTCACATCGGCGCTGGCGGCCTTGTCCGTGGCAAGCTGTCCAAGCTGCACTTCCATCTGACCACCCTGCGCGGCGGTCATCATAAATTCACGTCCGGCGGCGCTCAGCGCAGCCATCGTCCCCGTTGGCGACGGACTCGTCATTGGGCTGGCAGACTCGCCAGCCACCGGTGACGACGTGACGCCCGGCGATGCCGAGGTGCCCGTGTTCTCGTTCTGGCGCGTCGCGCACGCACCGGCCAGCAGCCCCGGAAGGGCAACGGCCAGCAGAATCCCGGTGTACCACATGCGATTCTTCATCTTCCTGCTCCTTGTATTTCTGATAACTGAAATGTGACCGCCCGCGCATCTGCGCGCTGCGGCCCGGCCACAGTCAGTTTCACCCTCTGCCTCGGAGCAGTCAGTACGAGAACGCACAGATTCGTGCATCCCGGCCTGTCAGCGGGCCGGTTTCACTGCCGCGCTGTTGCGCGCTGCTCAATCACAGATGTGGGACAGCGGAGAGTTGATTGAAGGCGGGACGGTGCTGACAACTTACAGCGAAGCGAAAAGCGATTCCTGCACACTCCTGACGCCACTGAGATTGCGCAAGTCCACCTGTCTGCCTGCAACAATGTCGCCATAGACCTTGCGCAAAAGCGGCTCAGCAGACGTATCGAAAAACCGAAAAACGCTGGCGGCAACATAGTCTCGCTCAGTCTCAAAACTGAGCCAGCGTCTGCCCAGACCATTGGCCACCGCTCCGGTAGTATTTGAGCCGGCAAAAATATCTACCACCAGATCTCCGGGGCCAGTCAGAAACCTGATAAAGAATTCCGGCAGTTTTGCCGGGAACCGGGCCGGGTGCCCTTTGATACCGAGCGCCTTGCAACCGGACAGATAAACGCCATTCGACTCCGTGTTGGGAATTTGCAGCAGGTTGGATGGAATCGCGCCGCCATTATTCCGGCCAAATCCGTTTGAGATATCGTGCCCCGAAGGGCGCCTGGCTGGTGAATAAAAATCTTCCGGCGCTTCAAGCAGCTTTTTCATGCGCGAGCTGTATTCAACCAGCACCTTCGACACATCAGCTTTCGGCCATTCTGATTTGCTGAACCACCAGACAGTATTGACTGAATCCTTGACCCGCAGTTTTCTTTTATTGACCCATTCAATCGGGCTGGGCAGCTTCGCGGGGTTATACCAGTAAAAGTCCTCAGCCAGATGAAAGCCCAGGTGATCGCAGAATTCAATCAGGACCCGAAAATTATACAGGCTGCGCGATGGCGCGCCTTTCTGATAGGCTCCGCCAAGATCCAGCACAAAACTGCCATCCGGCGTCAGTTTCTGCCGAACCATCCGCCCGAACCCGGCCAGCCAGTCAATGTATTCAGGCTGCCCCGGATTTCCGTATTCCTTCTGCCGCTGCAGCGCAAAAGGCGGACTCGTCATCACCAGATTGATACTGTCGTCAGGCATCTGACTCAGCATCTCCAGCGAATCAGCACAATACATGGCCCCCAGGGCAGATGAATAGGCGGCGGTCTGATTGAACATCGAAGTTGACATGATGCCGTGAAGTTTTCTGAGTGTTACTTATAGTCTGTAGACGTTTAGTCGTCAAGTCGCCAAATATCTGCGGGTCATGAATCGAGCCAGTCAACTGAGTCTGCGTGAAATATTCGCTCACAATCTGCGCCGCCTGAGGCAGCATCGGAAAATTTCTCAGGAGCAGATGGCGGAAATCGCCGATTTGCATCGCACCTACATCAGTTCGGTGGAAAGAGGCGAACGTAATATTTCGATTGATAACATCGAAAAGCTGGCTCAGGCTCTTGAGGTCAATGTCTGCGAACTGTTCTCAGCAAAAGGACGCGATGAAACCTCACCCGGACAAGGAAAAACTCGATAAGCTGTTTCCACATATTCGTGAATACCAGCAACTCGCCAGCCGACATGGCATCAATGATATTTTTCAGGACAATGGCGGGAAACTGCTTCAGGTCATTCTCTCAACCAGCCTGAAGGTCATTCCCGGTCGTGAAGGCAATGATGCCGTTGATGAAACCGGACGCGAGTATGAACTGAAATCAGTGAACGCCCTGTTGACCAGAAGCTTTTCGACTCATCATCATCTGAACCCAGTCATCATTACGAAATATCGTCAGGTGGACTGGATTTTTGCGGTTTATGAAGGAATCGAACTGAAACAAATCTATCTGCTCACCTCTGGCCAGATGGAACAATACTTCACAGCCTGGGAACGCAAGTGGCATTCAAACGGCGGGAAAGACCTGAACAATCCTAAAATCCCGCTGAAATTTGTTGCCGAGAACGGGCGTCTCGTCTTCGGAAGGCCTGTGGATGGACCATCGAACAACACTATCACTGACTAACTGCAACTTCAGCTGCACCTGCCTTTCAGCCTGATTTCAGCCTGCGCAGTCGTTCAGCCGCTGCCTGCAATGTTTCGTCGCGTTTGCAGTAACAGAATCTGACCTGCTGCGTGCCAGCCTGGCCCTGGCGATAAAAGCTGCTGCCGGGCACAACGGCGACGCCGATGTCGCGGATGAGATGCTGTGTGAACTCCACATCGTCGCTGAACCCGAAGCCGGAAATGTCAGTCATAATGTAATACGCGCCGTCGGGCTTGTAGCACTTGAATCCTGATTCTTCCAGCACGCCGAGCAGAAAATCGCGGCGGCGCTGATATTCGCTTTGCAGGTGGCGGTAATAATCATCGGGCAGGCTGAGCGCATAGACACCGGCTTCCTGCAACGGCGCGGCAGCGGCGACGGTCAGAAAATCGTGCGCCTGCCGGATGCCGCCGATCAAATCAGGCGCGGCAATCGCATAACCCACGCGCCAGCCTGTGACTGAATAGGTCTTGGACAAACTGTTGATCGTCACCGTGCGGTCGCGCATGCCGTCAAGCGTGGCCATGGCGACGTGCCGGACTTCGCGCGCCGGGTCGGGATACCACAGGTGTTCGTAAATTTCATCGGTGAACGCGAGCGCGTCAAACTCGATGCACAGGTCAGCGATGACGCGCAGTTCTTCGGCAGTAAAAACCTTGCCGGTTGGATTATGCGGCGTGGTGATGATGATGGCTTTGGTCCGGCCATTGAAGGCCGCGCGCAATTCATCAGGATTGAAATGCCAGTCAGGATGATGTTCATTCGGCGGGTAAAGCGTGACGTAACGCAGCACGGCTCCGGCGAGGATCGTGTCCGGCCCGTAATTTTCATAGAACGGCTCAAAGACGATGACCTCTTCGCCCGGATCAACCAGCGCCAGCATTGTGGCCACCATCGCTTCGGTCGCGCCGCAGGTGACAACGATCTCGCGTTCGGGGTCCACGTCGAGACCGAGCCAGCGCCGGGTCTTGTCGGCAATCGCTTCGCGGAATCTTTTTGATCCCCAGGTGATCGGGTACTGATTGATGTCAGCATTGATGGCGGCGCACGCGGCCCGCTTGATGTCTTCAGGCGCAGCAAAATCAGGAAAGCCCTGCGACAGATTGATCGCGCCATAAGCCGCTGCCTGACGGCTCATTTCGCGGATCACGGATTCAGTAAAACCAGCGACTTTCTGCGACACACGATTCTTCATGCGCGCCATCCTGGATGAGCCTGCCGTGAGTTGCAAGCCGCAATGGCCAAACAATGTGTCAGCCCCTGAAAGGGACGCATTTGCGGCACGCTTACACCGCCGAACGCGCCCCCATATAAGCGCGAATGCCCCACACCAGCAGCAGTCCGAATAACAGGTAGATCAGCGAATTCATGCTGATGCAGGCGCTCATGCCGTATCGGGCGCTCGCCATCGCAATCGCGGTCGGAGCCAGCGCGCCGCCCAGCCAGCCGATGGAATTCATCAGGCCGAGCGCCGTTGCGCGCCGTTCGGGTTTGACGACGTCATAAAGCGAGGCCCAGATGTTGGCGTCATAGATGCCCTTGAAAAACCCGAAGCCGATCATGGCCCCGATCAGCACCGGCAATTCCAGCGTCCAGCCCGTCAGAAAAATAAAGCCCACCCCGCCGAACAGGCCGAGCGCCTGCGTCATCATGCGACCACCGGCGAAACGCTGCACCAGCCGGTCAGCCAGCACGCCGCCCGCCAGCACCCCAACAACTGAAGCAAGCTGCTGCCACGCCGTGCCGTTCAGACCCGCCATTGACAGGCTCAGATTGAATTTGCGCAGCAGAAACGTCGGCATCCACGTCAGAAAAATTGAGGCGACAAAATTCGCGCCGACAAACACCATCATCAGAATCCGCACCATCGGCGTGCGAAAGATTTCAGCAATGTCGGCCCACAAACTTTTGCGGCTCCAGCCAGGCGTGGCGTGTGCATGATCGGCCTGCGCTGACACGCGGCGCGGCGGTTCCTTCAGCGCCAGCAGCAGCACCAGGCCAAGCAGCACCCCGAGCGCACCGAACATAACAAAACTCGAACGCCAGCCGTAATGCTGCCCCATCCAGCCTGAGACGGCGCCGCCCGCAATCGTACCGGCATAGACGCTCGACTGATGAATGCCCATCGCCCGCGATTTCGTGCGCTGATCGTGATAATCAGAAATCAGCGCCATCGAAGCCGGAAAGTAAAACGCTTCGCCAAAGCCTTCGAGCGCGCGCACCAGCACCAGATGCTCAAAATCGGTGGCGAGCGCCGTGCCGACAGTCACCACTGACCAGAACACCAGCCCGCCGATGATCAGCGCCTTGCGACTCAGCCGGTCACCGATGATGCCCGCGACCGGCCCCGCCAGCGCGTAAACATACATAAAGGCCGAACCGATCCAGCCCAGTTCGACATCGGTCAGCCCCATCTCTTTTTGAATCGGAGTGAAGACCGAAAAGATCGCCTGCCGGTCAGCGTAATTGAAGAAGCAGACAAACCACAGCAGCCCGACCACCACCCATTTATAGTTGCGACTCAGCATCAGCTTCAGAGTTGTTGATTTCAGGTCAGCGCGCGACGACGCCTTGTGTCGCCGGATAATAAAGGTTCAGCCGGACGAACTCCAGGCTTCAGGAACAAGGAACGAACAAGGAGCTAACAAGGAACGAACAAGGAGCGCAGGCGTCCCGCCTGCCTGATTCCG
>CAYWDW010000058.1:0-13049 GCA_964457105.1 uncultured Heliobacteriaceae bacterium | reverse complement strand
CCATCCGCCCAGGAACGACGAGATCAGGCTCATCAGCAGAAACGTGTTGACGATGATGGTCAGATCAGCCTGGCGAATCAGTTCTTTGAGCCGGTTGAAAACCTCAAAGCGCAGCAGCAGCCGGTGCAGGGTGGGAATGCCGCTGAGCAGTTCTTCCTTGAGCAGCCGCATTTCGCGCTGGCTGGCATTCATGCCGCGCGAAGCCAGCAGCTCCTGCAGGCGTTCTTCCACCCGGCGGCGGTAAACGTCGGTGTCGCGGGCAATGAAATAATAGAACGCCGCAAAGAGGCTGAGAAAGGTCAGGCCGATCAGCACCATCAGCCGGTCCGCGGTGTCCAGTTTGACCAGGATCACCAGCGCCACCAGCGCGGCGATGACAAGCAGTGTGTATTTGACGTTCCGGGACATGTCTGTTGCTGATGAATGCGGCGCCGACGAGCTTCACCATCGGTCGGCGAACAGTTCCGGTGACAGGTGAAACCCGTACAACGCCAGTCGTTCGCTGAAGCGCGGGCGGATGCCGGTGGCGCGAAAGCGGCCCAGCACGGTGCCGTTTTCGCCCACTCCGGTGCGCTGGAAGACGTAAATCTCCTGCATGGAAATGACCTCGCCTTCCATGCCGGTGATCTCTGAAACGCTGGTGATCTTGCGCGCACCATCGCTCAGGCGCGACACCTGAACCACCAGGTTGATGGCCGAATTGATCTGCTGGCGCATCGCTTTGTCTGAGAGTCGCAGCCCGGCCATCGAGATCATCGTTTCCAGACGTGACAGGGCATCGCGCGGGGAATTGGCGTGAATCGTCGTCAGGCCGCCGTCGTGACCCGTGTTCATGGCCTGCAGCATGTCGAGCGCCTCATCGCCGCGCACCTCGCCCACGACGATCCGGTCGGGGCGCATGCGCAGCGCGTTGCGCAGCAGTTGCCGCTGTGAGATTTCGCCCCGGCCTTCAATATTCGGCGCGCGCGTTTCGAGCCGGACCACGTGTTCCTGTTGCAGCTTCAGTTCCGCCGAATCTTCAATCGTGACGAGTCGCTCCGTTTCGGGAATTGCCGCCGACAGCGCGTTGAGCATCGTGGTTTTGCCCGCGCCCGTGCCGCCTGAAATCAGAATGTTGAGCCGCGCTTTGACACAGGCTCGCAGGATTTCGGCCAGTTGCGGCGTCAGCGTGTTGAAGTTGATCAGGTCGCTCAGTTGCAGCGTATCCACGCCGAAACGGCGAATCGAAAGCACCGGGCCGTCAAGCGCGAGCGGCGGGATGATGGCGTTGACGCGCGAACCGTCCTGCAACCGCGCATCCACCATCGGTGACGATTCATCAATGCGGCGTCCGACGCGGGAGACGATGCGTTCAATGATCTGTTTGAGATGATCGTCATCCCTGAACATCACATCCGCGCGCTCCAGCCTGCCGCGCCGCTCGATGTAAACATTGCGGTAGCCGTTGACCAGAATATCAGAGATGGTTTTGTCTTCGAGCAGCGGCTCAAGCGGGCCGAGGCCGCGCAATTCGTTGAGGACTTCGATCTGTAGTCGTTCACGGTCGAGCGCGCTTAACGGAGCTTTCTCTTCGCTGAGGATGCGCTCAATGAAATTCCTGACCTCCTTGTGCAGCACCGCCTGGTCCTGAATCTTTTCGAGCTTGGCCAGGTCCATCTTGTTGATCACCTTGCGGTGAACGCGAGCTTTGAGTTCCTGAAACTCATTGGAATTGACGGCCGTGCGCCGCAGGACGGTGATCTGTTCTTTCTCAAGTCGCTCTTTGATGGTTGCCATAAAAAAAGCGGTCAATCGCAGGCAGTCAGCAGTCAGTCAAAAATACCCGCTGACCACTGTGTACCGGCCACTGACCACCCGGTTACTTCCTGCCGAAGAACCAGCCCTTGCGGGGCGGAGCAGGCGGTTCCTCGTCGGGTTTGATGTTGCTGAGCAGGCTGGCCAGCCGCGTGAATTCACGCACCAGCCGCGACTGAATGCGGGATTGCACCAGCGGTTCGCCAACATTGACGGACGCGATGGCCGACCGATAATCATTCGACAGCAGCGCGTAAATCGTCGTGTCGAGGACCTTCTCGATCTGTTCCAGCTCAAATTCCGGCGTGCGCGCAAAACGGTTGAGGACGACCTTGATGCGTTTGCGGTCATAACCCAGCCGGGTGAACACATCCAGCGCGCGTTTGGTGCTGCGAATCGAGGGAATGTCGAGCGTCATCAGCAGCACAATGTCATCCGCCGCATCAAGCGCCGCAATCGTCGCTTCGCTGAGCATGTGCTGAGTGTCGAGCAGGACGTATTCGGCATGCGCGCGCAGCAGCGCAATGACGCGCGTGATGTGTTCGGCCCGGACTTCCTCTTCCTTGTCAATCTCTGAGGGCGAGGCCAGCAGCGACAGATTTTTTGAGCGCTGTGTCAGGTAACTCGACAGCAACTGATCGTCCAGCCGGTCAAAGTTGCGCACCACGTCATACATCGAATAGACCGGCTCCAGGCCCAGATACAACGGCTGATCGCCCGCCTGCATGTTCAGATCCACGATGCAGGTCTTTTTGGCTGACAGCCGCGCCAGGCTCGCCGCCAGGTTGGCCGTCACAAAGGTGGCGCCGCCGCCGCCCTTGCTCGAAAACACGGCAATCACGCGGCCCAGATGCGCCGCGTCGGTGCTGCGGACGCGGGCCTGTTCGATGCGGGCAAAAACCGCATTGATCTCTTCTTCGGTGAGCGGCTGCCGGAGGTAATCAATCGCGCCGGAACGGACTGACTGAACGATCACATCGGGCGAGGTGTCCTCGCTGGAACACACCACGAGCGTGTCAGGAGCCTCTTCGCGGATGCGCTCGACAAACTGGAAGCTGCGCGGCAGGTCGCCGTTGAGCATGACCAGCGCGGCCTGCGGGCGCAGCCGGATCAGCTCATCAATCGTCTGACCGCTGAACGGCAGTTCGGCCAGAATGGACAGTGGCGTCTGGCTGCCTGTCCGCAGCCGGGTCCGCTCCTGCAGGGTCAGGCTGCGTCCGATGATCACCACTGAAATCGCATCCGACACGTAGCTGGTTCCTCGGCCTGGCGTCCGCTCGCCGCGGTCGCCGGAAAACTGCTCAAAACTGGGGCGCGTTTCGCCAACGGGTTTCACGTCTGTTACGGCTTTCTGTTCGGGGCAGAATGAAGTTTGTGAAAAGGCACGGAATTATATGCACGGCACCGGGTAAAACACCAATTAAATCAGGTTCTTTTTCGGTCTTTTTCAGGTTAATTCAATGCGGCAGCGAATTCTGTCTTACTGCCGCACCAGCCTCGCCGACACGGGCAGCAGGCGCTGTTGCGCGGACGGAATACTGTTTGGCACAGGCTGTGTTCCGCCGGTGATGACCTCACGAATAAACCGTCCCTGAATGTCACCATCAAAACCGGCAGTTTCAATAAAGAGCACGCCAATGTTGGTCACGGTCATCGGCGCGCTGTCTGAAATGTAGCCCTTGTATCTGCGATAAAACTCAAACGGATTGCACAACAGCACGGGAATAATCAGCGGATGCGTGTTGGGCGCAGTGAACCGGCACCCGGAGCAGACCGTGCTGAGGTAGCCATATTTTTCCAGCGCCCCGCCCGAAGCGCCGTCATAAGGCGTCTTGATGGCATCATTGCGCAAATCTCTCAGGCGATAAAACACCGGCTCATTGCCCGTCACCGGGAAGACCCTGACCTGATTGCCGACCTGCACCTGTCGGGCATAGCCGCTGTAGGCGTATGTGGCGGCATCAATCACATCCTGCGTACCGGCCAGATCAACCACACGGTATTCGCCGATGCGCCCGTTGAGGCTGATGACCGAACCCATAATATTGTTGAGTATGTCAACGCTGTAAAAGGTGTCGCGCAGACTGGTGACATCAGGGGACGCGGGCATGCCGGGGACTGCCGGGGCGTTCGACTGCCACAGATCAACCAGCGGATAAGTTGCGCTGGCCGAGGCAAACCGTGAGCGATACCAGGAACCGTCGGGCGGTTCAGGAATCTCCAGCGGAGTGATGTTCTGATTGAAGATCAGCCGCCGCACCTGACCATTGTTGTCAAAGTATGTGTCAGGAATCAGCAGCGGACGCCAGCCCCCGGTCACGACATCGCCAGGCTTGTTGGTTGAGACATCAATGTTGACCCCGCCACCGCTGATGGTCCCGGTGCCGCCGTCAACCGCAACCAGACGGGCTTCTGATCTGGCGCTGACCGTGATGCCATTGAAGCCCAGCACACCGGCAAAAAAGGTCGGCAAAGCAACCTGACTGGTCACAGTAATTCGGGGCAGTTCAACATTCCGGTCTTTCAGGTCAATATCAGTTGCGGGGTTGAGATCAACCTTATTACTGCCGCTGGAATTGCGGCGGACTTCGTTCAGCTCGGCAAATTTCTCGGCGTACTGTTTGATCAGCTCGATCTGTTTCTGATCGTAATCAACTTTACTCGGAGTCAGCGGAATCACGACGTGCGTTTGCGTGACGGCGGCGAGCGCGGCGGAATCGAGCGCGTTCTGAAGTTCAGCCTTGCCATTGAGCAGATAGCCCGCATCAATTGCCAGGGCCGCCATGCCCAGAACCACGACGAGGGTGACGGCGGTCAGAATCAGCACGTTCCCGCGTTCTGAACGATGATGTGAAATGGCAGTGCGAGGCTTCATGGCAACAGCCGCCGTCAGAGGCGAAAGACGCTCGCGCTTTCGCCTCTGACGACAGATTACGGTTTATCGGCTTTGGCTGCTTTGTCGAGGCGCGCGGGGGCTGGCGCTTCGTTCGGTTTGTGATCGGGCTTTTCGGGCGCGGGCGTCAATCCGCCGGTTTTGCGCGGCGGCGGCGCGTGGCCTGAATCACCTTCAATCAGCCCGGCGGGCGGCACGGCCGGCAGCGCCGTCGGCAATGGTCTGGCATTGACGCCGGGCAGTTGCGGAATCTGATCGGGATTGAGCGGTTCAGTCAGCTTCACCGTACACAGGAAAAGCAGTTCGGTTTCATTCTTCTGAAAGCGGCGGCTTTTGAAAAGTTCGCCGAGTACCGGAATATCGCCAATGCCGGGAATTTTGGCGAGGTTGACCGATTCGCTGTTATCAATCAGCCCGGCGAGCGCGAAGCTCTGACCGTCGCGCAGTTCCAGCGTCGTTTTGGCGCGGCGCGTGCGCAGGGCCGGGACAAAGGTGTCATTGAGTTTGATCGCGTTGCCGAAATCAACGGTCGAGACTTCGGGTTCGAGGGTCAGTTGAATGCGATTTTCGTCAATGATCGTCGGCGTGAATCTGAGCTGAATGCCGTAAGGCTTGAACTGCACCGAGACGCCCGACTGCCCGCCGGCGCTGGAGACAAACGTGTAGGGAATTTCGCCGCCGGAAATAAAACTGGCCTCTTTGCCGTTCATCGCTGACAGCGTAGGTTCGGCCAGGGTGCGCAGCACGCCGCGTTCCTGAAGCGCGCGAATGAAATACTGATTCTGCCCGCCGAAAAAGAGCGTGACGGCTGAACTCGGATTGACGAGCAGATTCTCGACGGTGCGCAGGACGTTGTCGCTGCCGTTGCCGCCCAGGTTCTGCACGCTGCGCGAATAGCCGCCGAACGAGGCCGGGCCGCCCGGACTGATGAACGTCGGCACGCCTGAGCCGGTGCCGCCATAGGCCGCGCCGATTTCGCGCAGCGCCGCGCGATTGACCTCGGCCACGCGAATCTGCAATTCGACCTGGAGGGTATCGGGCACGGGCGGTTTGATCAGATTGGTGACGGCCTTGAAGCCGGCGTTTTTGATGATGGCCTCAACGTTATCCGCAATCTCCTTGCGGGTCACGCTGCCTGAAATGACGACTGAATCATTGGCCTGGCTGAGCTGAATGTTTTCCTTCGGGTAAATGATCTTGAGCTGGTTATCAATCAGGTTCAGGTTGTTCTGCACGTAAATGTCAAAGATGACCATTTTCGGCGGTTTGGCGCTGCTCAGCACGACCAGGTTGACCTGCCCGAATTTGACGCCGTTGATGATGATTTTGGAACTCGTCGGCAGCACGACATCGGCAATGGACGGATCGGAAATGGACGTGCTGCTGAAGTCCTCGTCGAATTCGATGATGCGTGACTGCCCGACCAGCAGATCAATCTTGATGGGCTGCTCGGCGTCCTTCGCAAATGAGGCCGGGATGCGCATTCGTTCCTGCGCGGCGGCCTGCATCGCGCACAGGCTGAGCAGCAACACGGCACCGGTGAAACTCAGCCGGTTGATGACCGTGCGGGCAAAACGGCTGACTGGAGGATAGCTGGGGTTGCTCATACTTCTCCTTGGCAAACGGGGCACCTGGCCGGGACCAGGTCAGAACACAGATCGCTCAGTTATTTTTTGACGCTGCCGGGGCAGGATCAGGAAACTGCACTTTTTCAAGCTGTCTGCCGCGATAGACATCAACCGTTCTGGCCGGGGTCGGCGTCACTGCCGGGGTCGGCGTCGGCGTGGCTTGTCTGGCCACCGGCAGCATCAGCGGCGGAATTGCGGGTGTCGGGCGCGGATTGCTGGCGACCTGGCCGGCAGCGGCGCGTGGTTCCTGCGGCAAAGACCCGACGGCACCGGCCAGATTGATGGCCGGGATGTCAGCTTCGTTCCGGTCATTGGGGTTGCGGATGACGAGTTGCAGATTCCCCTCGCGGCTGGCGAGGGCAAGAACCTGCGCGTCTTCGAGTCTGACTTCGAGCGTCACGGTGCTGAAATTCTGCGCGCGCGGCGCGGTCGAGGCGGTGTCAATGCTGGTCTGCAACTGATTGCCGGTCGCCAGCACCCGGATGTTTTGCAGAATCGTTCGGGCGACGGGGCGCGTTGCTCCGGCGGGTTGCAGCACCGAAATCACATCCACATAACTGCCCGGCGTGATGAATCCCGCGACGCTGCTTGATTCATTGACCGGCACGGCATAGGCGCGGTAGCCGTCTTTCACCAGAAAGCCGATTTTGCTGCCGGCGGCGGACGACAGGTAGCGGTTATAGATGGGAGATTTGGCCAGGATGTCGAACGCCGCGGTCTTGCCGACCACCGCTTTCTTATCCCGCACGGTGTCCTGGGCCAGGTTGATCGGGAAGTCAGCCTCTTCAATCTGCGACTCCTGGATGACAGAACCGGCAGGAATATCAACTTTGGAGATCCAGATTCTGGTTTTTGTTATTTCATCGAATTTCTGCCGTTGCTGGTCAAGGTAAACCTGGGCCACCATAATCGCCAGCACCCCGAAGAAAACTGCGCCGCCCAGCGCCATCAGAAATCTTTTGTTCATTGGTGAAGCTCCGCCGCAGGTTGCTGCCCGGCAACCTGCACTCTGAATTTATGGTTCACACCGCGCCACTGCTGTCGTGATCAGCGCCAGATTGCCCTTGACGGTCGTCGTGTCTGAGATCAGACCCGGCAGAAACGGCAGCAGCGAATTGTAACGATAGGTAATCGTGAGCCTGATCTTTTTGACTGTCCCGCCGGCCCCCTGTTCAGTCAGCGGATTTAACGTGACAAAGGCAATGTTGCTCTGGTCGTTCGACAGCCCTGTCGCGGCCAGTTGGTCAAGCGCCGCCTGGCGGCCTCTGTTGAGCATGAAGACTGAGAAACAGTCGCCGGTACTTTGCGTCGCGGCCCGCAGGCCTTCACGCGCTGCGCTCGTCAATCCCTGCTGTGTCCACCACATTCTGCCGGTTTCGATGAGGCCGAGAATGACGACCAGAAAAAGCGGCAGCAGCAGTGCCAGTTCAACGACGCTCTGCCCGTGTTGCGCCGGTGCTGAGGGCCGAGGCCGTGAAGGCACGCGCTGCCGTCCGCCGCCGAAGCGGACGCAGAACTCTGGCACTGCGCGGGCTGCTTTCACCTGCATCATCCTCGTTTTATCGTGCAACTGGCACGCAGGTAAATCGGCGTCAGTTCACCGAGCGATCCCAGCGGCAGACTGTACTTGTAAAAAATCGTCAGCGTCACTTTTTCATTGTCAGCATCAAGCCCTGAAACAATTGACTTGATGGTGTCTGCTTCCTGAGCTTTCTGCGTCGTAAAGAAGATCACCTCAGCATCCGAAAAACCGCTGTCTTTGACATAATCCCTGACGACGGGCATGACAAAGCGATAAAAGTTGGTGTCGCCTGGCGACGGATTATTCGGGCACGGCAGATCACCGCACTGATACCACGCGCCACCGGTGGGATTGGCCGCCCACACGCGCGCGCCTTCGCGGACGGCGCTACTCAGCACCTGCTGAAGCTGAAAGGCGCGGGCAAAAAAGATGATTCCCACCAGCAGCAGCAGCAGCACCGGCAACACCAGCGCGAACTCAACGACGGCCTGGCCGCGTTGTGTTCTTCGGGCATTGCGTGTCAGAGCCTGGGGCATTGCCACCTCAGATTGCTGCCCCGGCAGGGGGCGCACATCAGTTTGCGATTCGGGGCTGAGCCTCCGCATCCGGCTCGGCCATCAATCCTTTTTGACAGTCAGTAATTTCAATTCGGGCTGTGAGGAGTGAGAGGCTGCCAGTCACTTTCCCAACCCACTTGCCCCCGCGCCTGAAAGTTCGCGCAGGAGGTAATGCTGAAGCGTTCGGGGCAATGATGAGAGCAGCTACAGCAGAGATGCCAGAAGACGCGTGTACAATGTGAGCAGCGTTCCTGTTGCGATTGCCAGACTGAATGGTGTCCTGACGGATTCTACTTCCGGGGCGTCCTGTGCTTCAAGCCGGGCGGCAGAAAGCCCGAGCGCCGGGACAAACATACTGAGCATTTGCAGCAGCAGAATGCGAAAGCGCAGAATCGTCACTTTCCATTTGCGCTCCCGGCTCACAAAGAAGACTGCCAGCAGCGGGTAACACAACAACGTCAGCAGAAACACCCGGACAATCTGCGGCGCGCCGATCAACGCTCCGATGGCCGCCAGCAGTTTGACATCTCCGGCGCGCATGCCCCCGACCAGATATGGCAGAAACAGCAGCGCGAACCCTGCGGCCAGTCCCATTCCTGACCTGGCCAGTTTGTCCCACCCGGCCAGCGCATTCAGGCCAAGTCCCAGCGCCGCTGCCGGAAAGACCAGCACATTCGGCACTCGCCGCTCGCGCCAGTCCTTGTAGCTGACAGCCAGCACGAGGGCAGTCAGTGAAAGGGCCAGCACGCGATTCAGCCAGTCAGATTCAATTAGCATGGTCAGCGATTACTGCTGAAGGGCCGCCGGGACCCTGAAAATTACGGTCGCATGCAGAAACAGTGAGGGATAGATACGGGCTGCCAACCCGCCGGTGAGGTCGTCGGCCAACTGCCGCCTGAAAGGAGGTAGTCTGTGACACGGCTCAAAAAGCAGTGGCCGCAGGGAAGGTTTCAATGACCGTAGTCTGAAACTGAAAATACGGGCAAGGATTGAAACGGGTTGTCAAACGACACCAGTCTGTCTGCGAGATCAGGGAGCAATGGTGGCATCAGCCTGACTGAGCTTGTTTCCAATCTTTGAAAAAATGCTCTGGATTTTGACCCCCATGGTCGTGATGACGAACAAGGCTGCGGCACCGATCAGAACCAGCAGCAGCGAATATTCCACAATATCCTGTCCGCTTTCGTCCGCAATGAATTTTCTGACTGGGTTAGCCATTTTTTCCTCCTCTTTAGGTCTGTAAAAACGACGACACGGCATTTAAGTAATCGCGCTGTCGGCTTGATTGAGCTTGCTGGAAATTTTGCTGAAAATGCTTGAAATGCTGGTTCCCATGACGGTCAGAGTAATGATCGCCGCGATACCGATCAGAACCAGCAGCAGGGAGTACTCAACGACATCCTGACCGTACTCATCCCTCAGGAAATCCCTGAACATCTAAAAACTCCATCTTTCCCGGGGGTCGAACTGCCAGTCTTGCAAGCGACCGCATCAATCACTTCACTGGCAGCAGCAAATTCAAAGCCGACTCTTCAGCAAATGCGATAGTTTCAAAAGGTAGCCCGAATTCTACTCATTTTGCGCTGGTTCGGGCAAGCAAAATTTCCGGGGCGATACAGGCCTGCCGCCCGTCTGACAAGCCACTGAAAAAATCACCTGCTGATAATAAAAGCTCAACCCGACCGACTTTTTAACTTCCGGACACCTGACTTGCGGGCAAAGCGGGTGTGTTGAGGAATAATGTCAGTTCAATCTTCGGTGTGTGCTGGACTAGAATGTTTTTTGCACCGCAATTTGTCAAGACGTATGACCCGCACCGGGCGGGAGCCTTCGCGTCTGAAAGTCCACTTTTATTTGCAGGTTCGCAAAATTATTGCGGCGCTGATTCACCATGGGCACAACCATTGACACGCTTCGGGGCAACAGATGGTTCCGACTTTTCTTTCGACCGGACGGCGAACATTGGCGGCAATAAGGCAATTACGCTTGAAAAGCCTCGCTCGGCAGTTTGCTGGCAACGCCAGACCGGGACTGTTTATTTCATTAACTGCCCTGTGGCTGCTGGTGGCCGCCGGGCTGACAGCGGCCCGCTTTGCTGATCCCGGTTTCGGGGTGCAGGGAGATCTGCCCATCCATTACTACCTGGCGAAGGCTTTCACGCAGGCGCTCCAGGACGGCGACTGGCTGCCGCGCTGGGCGGGCAGTCTGGATGGCGGTCGGGGCGATGCCGTTTTCACCTTTTACGCGCCGCTGTTTTACTGGATCAACAGCGGGCTGACGCGGCTCCTGGGGTTGCAGATTCTGACAGCATTCAAGTGCCTGATATTTTTTAGCTGCCTGCTGGCGCAATTCGGCGCTTATCTGCTGGCGCGAGAATTTTTCGGAGTCAGAGCCAGTGTTGTGGCGGCAGTGGCCTGGGTGATTCTGCCGGCCTGTCCGCATCTGTTGCTTCATCGCGGTTTTCTGCCCAACAGTCTGGCGCTCGGTCTGGCGCCGCTGGCCCTGCTCGGAGCCTGTCGTTTGCTGATGAATAAGGCTCCATCTGCGAGCGGATGGCAGGCCGGGAACCTTGCGCTTTTCTCGCTCAGTTTCGGCGCGATCATCCTGACGCATCCCATTACGACT
This sequence comes from uncultured Heliobacteriaceae bacterium, assembly GCA_964457105.1. Taxonomy (GTDB): domain Bacteria; phylum Acidobacteriota; class Blastocatellia; order RBC074; family RBC074; genus DASRDU01. The sequence continues at coordinate 2,030 of CAYWDW010000058.1, read as the reverse complement.
TATCTGTGCGCCTGGGCGATTGTGTTTATGACCTTGTGCTGCTGGCCGCAGGCCGGGTGGAAGGGGCTGAAAAATCTTGCTGCCGGGGTCGCGCTCGCGCTCGCGCTCACGGCTTTTTTTCTGGTGCCGCAGTTCATTGAGATGAGCTGGGTGCGGGCCGGACTTGAAATTACCCAGCACAATTATCACGACTATTTTCTTTTTGCTGAAGCTGCCGACGCCAGCAGCTACCGCCGGGGCTGGGCGGAACTGAATCAGGTGGTCAGCCTGCTGACGCTGACCCAGACCGTGCTGGCGGGGCTGCTGCTCATCACCAGCTCCAGCCTGTTGCGGCAGACAAACCGGCGCTGGCTGTGGCGCTGGCTGTTCACCCTGACAGCCATTGGGCTGTTGATCTCCCTGCCGGTGTCTGACCTGTTGTGGCGCTGGATTCCGGGGCTGAAATTTATTCAGTTTCCCTGGCGCTTTCAGCCGCTGGTTTCCCTGGCCATCGGGTTGTCGGCGGCGGCCACGATTGAGGGCTGGCACAGCAACCGCAGACATCCGCGCCTGCTGGCCGCAGCCACTGTGACCTGGCTGGTGCTGCTGAGCCTGGCTTTCACCTTTCTGCTGGCCAGACCGCCAGGACGCACATTGTCGCAGGCTGACGTGCAGTTGATTTTACATCCACCGCATGCCGTGCCACTCAGCGCTCAGCAGGTGAACGAGTTGCGCGAAAAGGATGACCTCAGCCATCTGGCTTATGTCGCCAATCGCGTTCCCTTCAGACCCGCAGGCGCAGACTTTATGCTCTATCCTCCGGCAGAACTGCCGGGCGGGGCCTCGATCATTGCAGGCAGGGGGAAAATTGTCGGGCAGGAACTGAAAAACTCCCATCGCAGTTTCAGGCTGAAAAATGATGAACCGGTCAGGGTGCGGATTGACACGTATTTTTATCCGAACTGGGCAGCCCGCCTTGACGGGCAGTCGGCATACATCGCAGTCGAGCCGGGCAGCGGACTGATGCTGATTGACGTTCCGGCGGGGGAACATACGTTGCAACTGACTTTTGAAACGCACGGGGCCGGGGAATGGCTGGCTAGGCTGGTTTCCGGGTTCGCGTGTCTGACGCTGCTGTTGAGCGGCAGGAAAAGAACACGTCAGGAGAAATGAGCCGGAGGCGGACGTCTGACACTGCTCTTCAATCTGCCCGCTGTCTCAAATGCTGATGAGGTCCAATCAAGCGATCAAAGCAGGCTCAACTGTCTTATCGGCGACAGCAACGTGGCTGTTGCTGCGGTTGTTGCTGTCCCTGTGGGTAGTCATCATTTCATCACTCCGCCCCGTGACCGAAGCGGAGAAGGCGATTGCGGTCTGGCCGCCTTCACATCCCCTGACCGCGTGGCTGGAGCGTGTGCTGTTGCTGCCCTGGCTGCGGTGGGATGTTGAGCACTTCATGAAGATTGCGCTGCAGGGATACAGACCTGACGACGGGACTGCGCAGTTTCATCCGCTGTATCCGTTGCTCGGAAAGTTTGCCGGACTGCTTTGTGGCGGAAACACGCTGGCGGGCCTGTTGATTGTCAGCAGCGTCTTTGCCCTGGTCTGTCTGAAAAGCTTCGGGCATCTGGCCGCGCTTGATCTGCCGCCGCAGGCTGCCCGGCGGGCCGTGTTTTATTTCGCGCATGCTCCGGCGGCTTTTGTGTTGTTTGCGCCTTATACCGAGTCCCTCTTTTTGTCGTGCGGCATTGTGGCGCTGCTGATGGCGCGCCGGGGGCAATGGTGGCTGGCTGGCGCGGCAGGCGGCCTGGCAGCATTGACGCGGCAGCAGGGGATTTTTCTGCTGGTGCCGCTGGCGTGGGAATTATGGGAATGGACCGCGCGTGACTGGCGAAAGCTGCTGGCGAACTGGCGATCAGCCCTCGGACTGATGCTGGTTCCGGCGGGTTTGCTGTCGTGGCTGCTTTTTCGCGTGCTGGCGCTCAGCGATGTCACCTTCAACTGGTCGCAGCCGGGAACGCTGATTTACGGCCTGCTGATCAGCGGCAGCG
>CAYWDW010000057.1:0-13112 GCA_964457105.1 uncultured Heliobacteriaceae bacterium | reverse complement strand
CTGATTGCCGCTGTAACCGGCAATGCGGTCGGCTTTGCTTGACAGCCCAAGCTGTTCAGCCAGGGTCAGACCGGCGTTGGGCACATAAAGCAGCGCGTCCTTTTCGTTCGGGCTGCGGGCGATACGGTATTCGCCGGAGCCGGTCGGATCAACGAATTCAACTTCCACGTCAGAGCCGACGCCTTCGATATAACGATACCACCAGATTTCAAACGGATAGGTTGAGGTCGTGCCGCCGCCTTCCCAGGTCGGGCGGTCATAGCTGCCGCCGGACGGGTGCGATTCGATTTCATCGGGCTTGCCGAACATAATGTACATGCGTCCGCGATCAGTCTTCCAGCCTGGAATCCCGCTGGTGTAATGCTCGTTGGCGTAAGCGATGCGCTGATAATACTCTTCGCGGTACTCGTTGACGTCGGTATCAGGATCAGGGTCGCGGCGCAGCCAGAACTGTTCGATGAACTGTTCGCGTTCCTCGTCGGTCTTGAGCGCCTTGAAGGTCGTTTTCTCTTCGTCGGTGATGATCCAGGCCACGTCCTCGTTCATCCACCGTTTATAGACATTGTCGAGTTTTTCCTTGCGCGCGGCTTCCTGTTTCTTCTTTCGCTCTTTGGTCTTGTCCTGGTCCTGATCCTGGGCGAAGGCGGTCAGCGACGAGCCAGCGAGCGCCAGGCTCAGAAAAATTGAAAGCCAGCGAAGAGGTTTTCTGTGGAATTGCATGAGACTTACTCCTTGATCGCGGTTCGGGGCAGCGAAAGCGGAAATCCGGTGATGGTCAGAACGATGAAATCCTGTCATCAGAGCGCCAGCCGGAATGATCCGTCGGACGTGCCTGCGAGTCCGGGGTGAACTTCACTGATTACTTTGTATCTCTCCCGGCACGCGGCCTCTGGCCTGCTTCCGCAAACCACCAGCAGGTTTGTTGCAGACGAGCAGTGTAGGCGAGCGCACAGGGAGCGTCAAGCGTCGTATTTCGGGGAACAGATCCGGTCATCTGACGAATGCTCCAGAGTGGCTGATCGCCCCTGGCGCGCTCGCGGATGCCGGAATCTCAGGGACTGCGAGAACAGGAATGTCCGGGGCCGGAAAACTTGCAGATTTTTTCTGACCCGACGGTTGTCAGACCAGTCAAAATCGGCGTTATGCTTAACGGATGCCCGGTTTGACAGGGGATTATGCTTCTGTTAGCGTGACGGACTTATTCAACGCTATGATCTGCTCGCTGCCTGTATGACGCTGAATCGCCCCGTTAAGGAAACTCTCCGCTCCCTGCTCAAGCATTTGCCCTGCCACCGGCGTCGGCTGACCTGCGCGTTTCTGGTTCTGCTTTCAGTCGGATTGCTGCTGACCAGTGCCTGCCGCAGCCTCTTTGTCAGAAGCGATACCAGCATTCCGCGCCTGGCCACGCCGCTGGCTCAGGCGGATTTCAACAGCCTCATTGCGCGCCTGACTCAGTTTACTGACATGTCAGCATTGCGCACTCAGCGGGTGCTGCTTCAGTTCTTCGACACGCAGTCGGCTAAACGACTGCCGGCGGCTGATGCGATTCTGGTTTTTCAGCGGCCCGATAAAATCCGCCTGCGCCTGCAATACCTCAGCGCCAAAGTCGCTGACATGGTTTCAGAAAACAATCATTTCAAGGTGGCCATTTACAGGCCGGAAGAGTACCGGCGTTTTCTGATCGGCACGAATGACGCTGATTACAGCCGCATGCGCGCAAAGCTGGACAAGAAGGAACAGCAAAGCGCGCTGCTCAATGCCCGGCCTTTTCACTTTACCGACGCCCTGCTGATGCGCCCGCTGCATTCCGGCGATGCGCGTTTTATTTACAGTCTGGAAGAATCGCTCGTTGAGGAACCAGACCCGCGCAAGGGCGCCCCAAAAGGCGCGCGGCTGTGGCACAGCTTTTACGTCATTACCGAACTTGAAGCCGCCACGCAACCCGGTGCGCCTGCGCGCGCGCGCCGCCGTTTCTGGTTTGACCGGCTCAATCAGGCGCAGTTTGCGCGTCAGCAGCTTTTTGATGAGCAGGGCCAGGTGGCGACCGAGATTGAATATTCAAATTACGGCAAACTGAGTCCTGACAGTAATCAGCTCTGGCCCGGCGTGATTCTGGTTTCGCGGCCCCGCGATAATTACGCGGCGCGGCTGACTTTCACCATGGATGCCGAAAGCTATGTGATCAATCCCGACCTGCGCGAGGCCCGGCCCTTCATTCTCGAAAATGAGGAAGGCCTGCCGGAAACGAATCTCGACAAACAGCCGAAACCGGAGTCTGACAATCCGTAAAAAGTGTCACACTCCGGCCTGCTGGCCACCGCAACCACTGCTTTAATAAGTGCCTGCCATGGATAATCTGATCGCCGCCAACATTCGCCAGCGCCCGATGCGCACGCTGATCAGCGTCGTCGGCGTCGCCCTGGGGGTGGTCCTGATCGTCATCAACACCGGGCTGATTCGCGGCATGCTCAATGACCGCATCCGGCGCGAGCGCAGCGTTGGCGCTGAGATTCGCTTCACGCGCGACAGTGGCGGCTCACAATTGACGGCCTCATCGGCCAACACGCTCGACACGCGCTACGTTGAAAAGCTGCGACAGATTCCCGGCGTCAAGGCCGCGACTCCGGTGGCTGGTCACGTGCAAAGCGGCAAGAACGGGCTGGGCGTTGAAATTGTCGAAGGCATTGACTTCCCCACCTACTCGGCCATCAGCGGCATCAGGATCATCGAAGGCCGCGTCTTTCAGCAGGATGATGAAGTGATCGTTGATGAAACCCGCGCGCGGGAAAACAAGGTCGGAATCGGGGACGAAATGCAGGTCTTTGGCCGCAGGATGAAAGTTGTCGGGGTGTATGCGCCTGAAGTCAGTTCCCGCGTCAAGATGTCCATTGAGGCCATGCAACGCGCGCTCGGCGCGCCGAACAAGTGCCTGATGATTCTCGTCAAATGCGAAAACCCCGACGAGCAGGAACTCGTGCAGCGACGCATCAACGAAGCTTTGCCGGGCAATTACGTGATTCTGACGCGCGACGTGGGCCTCGGTTATGAGCGCGCCATTCCGGGGCTGAATGGATTTGTCAGAACGATTCTGGTGCTTTCAATCCTCGTCAGCACGCTCGTGATTCTGCTGGCGATGTACACGACGATTACCGAACGGACGCGCGAAATCGGCATTCTTAAATCTCTCGGCGCGCCGAAGAAGTTCATCATTGGCGTGATTGAAAAAGAGGCGCTGGCCATCAGCGGCATCGGCGTCGTGGCTGGTCTGACAGTTGCACTGATGGCCGGGTGGATGATAGAGCGGCTGACCTCGCTCAAGCTCGAATACAACCCGAAATGGATTGTCATTGCCGTGCTGGTCGGACTGGCAGCCGGAGCGCTGGGCGCACTTTACCCGGCCATTCGCGCCGCGAATCAGGACCCGGTCAAAGCGCTCTCGTATGAATGAAAAATGAAAGGACAGGAAAGCGCAGCAGCCGGAAAAACCTGTCAATTGTCGCTTTCTGATGACTGTTCATCAATGAACCCGATTCTGAAAACTGAAGATCTGAAGATGATTTACCGCGTGGGCAAAGTGGATGTGCCGGCGCTGCGCGGCGTTAACCTGGAAGTTCCGCCGGGCGAATTCATCGCGATTATGGGGCCGTCAGGCTGCGGCAAGTCGTCGCTGCTGCACATTCTCGGCGGCCTGCTCAAACCGACATCGGGCCGCGTCATCGTGGACGGCGAAGACCTGGCCACCGTCAGTGACGCGCAGCGCACCGACATTCGCCGCCGCAAAATCGGTTTTGTATTTCAGAGATTCAATCTTTTCCCGACGCTGACGGCGGACGGCAACCTGCGCCTCGCCGAACACATTCACGGCAACGGCAGGGGCCAGGGCAACGAGGAACTGCGCCGCGAAGTCTTGCGCTTGCTGAAGCTGGAAAATAAAATGAACCATAAGCCGCTGGAACTTTCAGGCGGTGAACAGCAGCGCGTGGCGATTGCGCGCGCGGTCATCAATCGCCCGGCCATTATTCTGGCTGATGAACCGACAGGCAATCTTGATTCGGAAAATTCCGAAATCGTGCTGAAGATGCTCCGGCAGCTCAACCGCGAGTTGCAGCAGACCATTGTGATGATCACACACAACCCGGAAGCTGCCGCCGTGGCGGGACGCATCATCGAAATGCGCGACGGAATGATTGTGAAGCAGCAATAGGCCCCGATGAGTTCAGCCCTGACTACAATCAGAAGAATTATCCTCTGGGATTATGAGCGCGGCACGTGGCAGTACGATGCTTTGGTGGCGCTCATCGTCGGCACAGTCATCCTGGTGCCAGGCAGCTTTTTCGGGGACCGCGACCGCCCGATGAAGCACACCAACCGGCCTGAACTGAAATCAGCCCAGGCAAACGACAGCCTCGCGTCTGCATCAAAAACGGCGGCTCAGAACGTCACTCAGGCAGGCCGCGAACCGCTGGTCATTACGGCTGAAAATCTGACAACTTTTCTCAAGCGGCAGGGCCAGACTGACGATCTGAAGAACAACAGCGCCGCGGCGCTCGTTCTGTACCTGCGGGAAGAGTTAAGGCGCGAGGGCGCGCTGGAACGTTACGAAGTCCGGTTTGATGACCATCAGCAGCCGGTCAGTTACCGCGTCTGGCTGAAATAGCCGGGAATTTTTCTGAGCCGAAGAAGGATTATTGACACAGGATCCAAGCCATCCAGGAAGGTCGAAAAACATTGATGAAACGTCTGGTAAGTTTAGCAATCACCCTGACACTACTCATCACGCTGGCGGGCGGCGCAAGTGACCGCGCGCACGCCGGCACAGCCCCGCAACTGCTGAGCGGCATTCTGCAGAAAATGGAAACCGCTCATCGTAATCTCAGAAGCCTGAAGGCGGCCATCGTGCAGCAGAAGCACAACCCGCAGATCGGTTCGACCGACACCGATTACGGCGTCATGCTTTACAAACCGGTGGGCAACGGCAAAATCAGGCTGCGCCTTGATTACACCAGACCTGACGCGCGCACGGCGACCGTGGACGGTGACAACTTCACCTACTATCAGCCGCGCATCAATCAGGCTTTCAAGGGCGCGCTCTCCAAAGCAACCAAAGGTAAAAACGGCCTGTCCGGGCTGCTTGCCGGCTTCAACGGTTCGGCCCGCTCGCTGACGGCGAATTACAATGTCGAGTATGTGAAGGAAGAACTTGTCAATGGCCGCACGGCGACTCAGTTGCATCTGACCCCGAAAGAGAAAAGCTCGGTGGCGAGCATTGAAATCTGGGTCAGCCACGACACCTGGCTGCCCGTGCAGACCAAAACGATTGAGAAGAACGGTGATTACACGGTTCTGAAAATGGACAAGCTCGAACTCAACGCCCGCATCGCTGATACCGACTTCAACGTCAAGCTCCCGCCCGGCACGGCCATCGTTGACAAACTGTAGTCATCCCGTTTAGAAAGAGCAGTGGAGTGTGAAAGTGATTCATCCTTCACTGCTCTTTTGCTGTAAAGTCAAACCTGACGAGCCACCGCACAGGCTCAGGCGGTTTCCAGAAGCTGATTAAAACTACACAAGCAGACAAATCAATAAGGCTGCTGGATTTCATAAAGCTGAAAGCAGGCAGGCTCAACCCTGTTACCTGTCGGCTCAACCCTGAGTTTTTGTTTGATTCGGTGTCGCTATGAAAAACCCGTCCCGTCGTCTTAATCGTCATCTGCGCGAAGCGAAATTCATCACCAGGTCGCTGCTTTCCACAAAGCAGGCAGTGCTGGCGCACATTATTCCCATGCGCCGCTGCAATCTGGCCTGCGGCTACTGCAACGAATACGACAAGGTTTCTGATCCCGTGCCGTTTGAGGTGATGACGCGGCGGCTCGGCAAGCTGCGCGCGCTGGGCACTTCAGTCATCATCATCAGCGGCGGCGAACCGACATTGCATCCGCAGCTTGATGACATCATCCGGCATGCGCGCGGCCTGGGCATGCTCGTCGGCCTGATTACCAACGGGTATTACCTGACGAAGGAACGAATCGAGCGCCTCAACGAGGCGGGCCTTGATTACATGCAGATCAGCGTGGACAACGTCACGCCCGATAAAGTCTCGCAGAAAAGCCTGAAGGTCATTGACCGTTACCTGGTCAATCTGTCAAAGCACGCGAATTTTCATATCAATATCAATTCTGTTCTCGGCGGCGGAGTCAGAAATCCTGACGATGCGCTGACAGTGGCGCGCCGCGCTGTTGAACTGGGCTTCAGCAGTTCGCTCGGCATCATTCACGATGGCACCGGGCAGCTCAAACCGATGGGCGAACGCGAGGAGCAGATTTATCAGGAGCTGAAAAGCTTCGGCAAAACAAGCTGGACACGGCTGAATCGTTTTCAGGAAGACCTGGCTTACGGTCGCCCGCACAACTGGCGCTGCCGCGCCGGAGCGCGTTACCTCTACATTTGCGAGGACGGCCTGGTGCATTACTGCTCGCAGCAGCGCGGCTATCCGGGCGTGCCGCTGGAAGATTACACACTCGAAGATGTGCGCCGCGAGTTTTACACCGAAAAACCCTGCGCCAAATTCTGCACCATTGCCTGTGTGCAGCAGGTGGGCCTGCTTGATAACTGGCGCGCGCCGCAGGTGCGGCAATACGACCCGGACAGCGACCGCAAGACCGGAGTCGAAGGCGGCCTGGTTGAAGACCCGCTCGGCGCAGAGTTGTAATTGAATAACTGAAGATCGTGGGATAAGGCCCTGAAATCAGCCCGGATTTCAGGGCTTTGCTTTTGCGCACAGTCTGCGACCCGAAGTTCCGGCAGCTTTCAGCGGCTGGCGGCGGCTGCCGGGTTGGCGCGCTCTTCCGGGCAGATCATTTCTGCGGCTGGGGAGCAGCGGCTGGCGGCTGTGCCGCTTTTTGCGTCGCCTGCTGGCGTTCAGCTTCGCGCAGTTTCTGTACGGCTTTTTCGTGATCGCCGGAGGTGGTTGAGAATTTGTGTGAGCCGTCGTTTTTAGTCACGTCAACCACGAAGTAAAGAAAGTCCGTCTCTGCCGGATTGAGCGCCGCCTGAATTGACCGTTTGCCGGGCGAGGCAATCGGGCCGGGCGGTAATCCGGCATGCAGGTAGGTGTTGTAAGGCGAATCGCGGTCGAGGTCGCTGCGATGAATGACGCGGTCTTTGCCCTTGCCAATGAGCAGCGCGGCATAGATCACCGTCGGATCGCAGGCCAGCTTTTCGCCCATCTTCCAGCGTTTGTGATAGACCTGAGAAATTGTTTCGCGCTCACTGTCAACCTTCGCTTCCTTTTCAATCAGCGAAGCCATCGTGATCGCCTGGCGCGTGTGCATCCCGAAGGCGGCAGCTTTCTGCTGCAGTTCCGGCGTCCAGACTTTGCGGAAGCGTTTGACCATCGCATCAATCAACTGTTCGCGGGTGGTGGTCACGGTGTATTCGTAGGTATCGGGAAACAGGTAGCCTTCCAGATCCTTTGCCTGCGGGTCGAGGTCCGCAATCAGATTAACCTTCTTTTTGAAGAGCGCCAGAATTTCATCTTCGTCTGGCGGCGGCTGATTCATGCCCGGCAGCGGCGCGGCCAGCTTTGCGGCAATCTCCCATTGATTATAGCCTTCGGGAATCGTGATTGAGCGCGTAGCCACTTCGCCGCGCACCAGTTTGCTGATGACCTGAAGCGGCGTGACTGGCGACTGAAATTCATAGGTGCCCGATTTGAAACTCTGCCCGCGCGCGGCGAGTCTCATCCACCACACCGTCGGCCATTCGCTGGCCAGCACGCCTTCGCGGTGCAGTTGCGCAATGATTGCACCCGTGCTCGTGCGCGGCTGAATGGTGATGATCTTTGCGGCAGCCTGATGCGTGTGCGGCTGACTGACGGCGCTTTTGAGCCTGAACCAGCCAGCGGTACCGGCACCAGCGAGCAGAAGCAGAATGATGATCAGAATGATGACGGTCTTTTTCATCAAAGAGCCTGTGGGCATCTTGTCTTCCTGAATAATGTTGATGGATTAGTCCTGCGGGAAGCCTGCTGAGCTGTCACTTCCCGAACTGACTGCCTGAGCATCGAGATAATCGCGCAGAATCACGGTGGCGGCATATTCATCAGACCGTGCGCGCCGCGTTTTGAAATCAGCGCCATTCGCCCGCAATATTTCATCGGCCTCACGCGAACTCAGAAATTCATTACACGTCACCACCGGAATGCTCAGTTGTGACTGCAGGTTGCCGATGAACTTTTCAACCCGCATCGCCGCCGCGCCGCGGGTGCCATCGGCTCTGAGCGGCAGGCCGACCACCAGCGTGCTGATTTCGTTCTCGGCGACCAGTTGAGCAATGCATTCGAATACCTGCCGGTGGCTCATTCGTCCGCAGCGAATGGTCGTCAGCGGGCGCACGGTAATGCCCAGTTCATCGGCCACCGCCACGCCAATGGCGCGCGTCCCGTAATCAATTGCCATCATCCGCATCGGTCTACAGTATAAGTGATCGCGCTCGCCTGTGTCGCCTGCGCTCAGGGTTCATAAAAGCAGCCGGAGGAACCAACACCCGTGCGGCCCTTATTAAAATCAACACCCATCATCGCGCCCTTGCTCAGGCGGGCGAGCGTATTGACCGGCACGGGGTCGGCGGCATCATCCGGCCAGAGGAACATCAGGCGGATTTCCACTTTGCTGAGTTCATCAACTGCGGGCGGCGCGGCGATCAGTGGTTCGTAGGTCACTTTTTCCTGCAACAGATAATCGGCGCGTTCGTTCTCCGGTATCGCCTCCAGGTCGGCGCGCGTGACGGTGACTTTGACGCCGCTCCCGGCAAATGAAAAGAGCGGCTTGAGCACGAAGTCATGCAGATTTTCGGGATACGTTTCCAGTTCACTGACAAACCACGCGCGCGGCACCGTCGGGTGATTGAGGAAGGGGAGCGAGAATTTGCTCCAGCGAAAGAACCAGTTCGGATGCCCGGCCCATTCAACGTCAAGTTCGTCGCGGAAATCGAAGTTGTAGCGCACCTGATGGCTGACGAGTTCATCAATGATCGCGCGATTATAGATGCGGCGAATTTCGACCTCGCGGCCATTCTGCGGATAAAACAACCGGCGACCACGCTTAATGATTTCGGTGATGTCCGTCGTGCGGACGCCCAGCATCTTTTCAGTAGCGATGAAATCGGGGCGCGTCTTCTGATGGTTCGGGTCAATTTCCATCAGGACGACGTTTTCAGGCGCGTGGCGACCCAGCACGGTGCGGCGAAAGAGATGCAGATACGCCTCTTCATCAAGCCCGCCGAGCAGCGATTCAAGGCCTGTCAGATCGAAGCTGCGCCGGTAAGCCTGCGACATCAGCACCTGGAACGCATAGAGCGAAGCCCAGGCCTGAAGTTCGATCAGTTTTGGCGCGAGGCGACCTGCGGCATCGCGCGTGATGGCGAAATCCACCTGAATAAAGCCTGGATGCTCCCCTTCATTCGGCGTATGAAATGCGGCAGGAACGGCTCTTTCAGCGGCCTTCAGATAATCCGGCGTGCGAAGCTGAGCGATCAGTGCGCAAGCGGCCTGCTGCATTTCGGTGAGCAGATCGGGCGACACAAACACGGGTGTCTCGCACATTCTGAACTCGATGCGAACACCGGTTTGCTGTTCGAGTGAACTGATGAAGCGCTGATAGCGTTCATCAGAATACCGGTCATTGAATTGTTTACGCAGTGATGGAATCACGGTCAACAGCCTTTCGCTTGTGCCTGACTTTCAGTTGATTGCAGGCTGAAAACCCGCCCGCAACCGTGTCTGGCGGAGATCACAGTTGAGTTGAGATCAGATTTCGTTCTGCCGCGCAGAGAAAATATTTTTACAGAGGAAATGATTATGCTATGATCGCGGTGTCAGACAAAAGGCAATGGCAAGTATTATTCCCTGATTCGCTTTGCCTTTGTGCCGGATAAATCCTCTTCTACCCCCGTTATCAGTTGTCTGGTGTACCGCCCCCGAGTGATGTTCTCATATCCTCCTCTAAGCAGTTTGCACTAATGGCAGTTTGATTGACGTTTTTCTCAGATCAGCCCCGTCTCGTGACGCACGGATTTTATCAGTCCTTTGCCACGAATCCACAAAATCAGGTTGTCACACTGAGGTCATCAAGCAGGACGCTGACTCTGCTGACCGGAGTCAGGCCGACAAACCTCAGCACAGACCGTCACAGCAGCAATGATCGGCCATCCAGTCAGAGCCGTCCCGCATCTGACCGGATATCAGTACCGTATAACTTTTGTGGGACTACGCCAGCCCAGGCTGGCCAGACATCAGGGAGAGAAGCCATATGAGTGCAGCTTTACACCTCATCAATCAGCCGGTTCCATCATCCGTCAGCGAAGCAGCCGTCGAGCGCACGCTTGATAACATCGCTTCCTTCGATCATTCGCCGGAACAGCGATTCCGGCGCGCTCAGGATTACATCGCGCAGCTTCAAAGTGAAGTTCGCACCCTGCGTGAAGAACTGGCCAGAGCCGAGCGATCAGTCGAACATCGTGACACGCTGCTGCGCAATGCGCTGCAACGTGAGCAGGAACTGCGGGCCGAACTCGTCAGAGGCTTGTTTTAGGCCGCAGCCTCGCACGCTGCCTGCTGCACCGCCATGTGCAGTTTGGTCTGGCAGAATGCGCCCTTCCGCCTGCCCCCCGTCTCTGCTGACTGTCGCGCTATTCCTCACACGCTGAAGTCCCCGTTGCACGATAACCTGACGCTGCCTGCAAACAGCTCACTAACTCAGTGACAGATCTTCGTCGTCGTGGTGGAGTGTATCTGCCCGGCGCTGAATGCCTGCGCCAACACAAAGCGGGAATCATCAGCCGCGCGCTGCCATTTTGTCGGCAGCCGCCGCAACCGATGATTCCCGCTGAAACTTCGGACAATCCGTTTTATTTCGCTGGTCGCACATCCCACTGAGAGAGCGCCGACACCGCCATGCCGACGACCACCCAGCGTTTCGGAGTTGACAGAAACTGCAATCCGACCTGCCACTGATCGTCGCGGGCGTGCGCATATTTGACAACGCCTTCAGTCTGAAACTGCCCGTCAAGTCCGGTCAGGCGCACGACCTCGCCCACCCCGACTTCACGACTGAGCCGGAGGCAGACGCCGCGGCGGCTGACATCTTCCGTGTAAACTTCTTCCTCAAATGGCTGGCCGCCCTGATCCTTGCCGTTGATTACCAGTTTGAGTGAAAGCTGCAACCTGGTATCGCGGGTTGGCAGGTCAGGATTCTGCTCCGGCGACGGGGCGTTGTTGTTTTCAACGGCCTCGGCCACGAGCTTCAGATCACTTTCTGCGATCTCGAAAAACCTGATGCCAACGCCGACGCCGGGATGCACGAAACGAACCTGCCCGGTCGCCTGCACTGAGGCTCTGTGCGGCAACCCCGTAATTCGCAAATGCACGAGCGCGCCCACCTTGAGCGGCAACCGCGCAGCGATGAAAATGCCGCCGAGGCTCAGATTGGTGGCCTTGACGCGATAGGTTTCGCCCTGACAGAACAGGCTGACCGGAAACAATCCTTCCACGCGCCGGTAGCGACGTGACTCTGACTTATGTTCACTGGACATATCTCTTACCCCGCTTTGTGTGATGCTGCGAAACGCTGACCGGGGGGACAGGCATCCGGCAGGACAAGTAGTAACTGTTTCCTGTGAACTATCTGTTCCAAACTGATGATGAAGACTTGGCAGCGGGATTAATCAAGGCTGGCGAGAGTCAGCACGAGGGCGACTGCGGCAAGGCTGGCGCAGAGCCAGAACGGCGCGGCAAGGCCGAATGTGCCGAGCATGGTGAATCCCCAGGCGGGGCCGATAAAGCGCGCCAGGCTGCCCACTGACTGCGTAATGCCGAGCGTGCTGCCCTGCCTTTCAACCGCGGCGCGCCGCGAAATCAGCGCCGGCAGCAGACTGCTCGTCAGCGCGCTGCCAATCGTCAGCAGGCCGACGACAATCAGCAGTTGCGTCGTGCTGCCCGCTTCACCAACCAGCGCCGATGAGATCAGCATCACGATCAGCCCGACCATCAGCAGCCTTTTTTCACCGAACTGCCTGGTCAGTTTGCCGATCAGCCCGCCCTGCACGATGGCGGCGATCAGGCCGAAATAAACAAACAGCCGCCCGACCTGCTGTGGCGAATAACCAAAGCGTTCCTTGGCAAAAAGTGAAAAGGTCGGCTGGTAAGTGGCAAAGGCCAGCGTCAGGACAAAATAGATCAGCACCAGCATTCGCAGTTCCGGCAGGCGCACGGCTTCGGTCAGTTCGTGAAAGCGGCTGCGCGGGTGTGCCGATTCACGAAACTGCGCGCGGCGTTCAGGCGTGAGCGATTCAGGCAGCAGAAAATAAATTGAGATGACATTGAAAAGCGCCAGCACCGCCGCAAAATAGAATGGCGCACTCAGGCCGAAATGGCTCAGTTCGCCCCCAATCGCCGGGCCGAGAATAAAGCCGAGGCCGAAGCCCGCGCCGATCAGGCCCATCCCGCGCGCGCGCTCTTCGGGCGGCGTGACATCGGCAATGTAAGCCTGCGCCGTCGAAATGTTGCCGCCCGTGATGCCGTCAAAAATGCGCGCGGCAAAGAGCATCCACAACGAACCGGCCAGGCCCATCATCAGAAAGCCGAGCGACGTGCCCAGCATGCTCAGCAGCAGCACCGGCCTGCGCCCGATGCGATCAGACCATCGCCCCAGAATCGGCGTAAAAATCAGTTGCGCAAGCGAGTAACATCCCATCAGCCACCCGATCATCGAGGGGCTGGCGTTGAAACTTGACGATTCGGCATAGAGCGGCAGAATCGGAATCACGATTCCGAAGCCGATCAGATCAATCAGAATGGTCAGGAAAATCAGCAGCAGCGGCGATGTACGTCTGATTCTGTGCTGTGACTGAACCTCTTGCATGAATGATGGTCAGTGGTCAGTGGTCAGTGGTCAGTGGTCAGTGGTCCGTTGTCAGCAGGTAGCTTTGATCTGCAAACCACTGACCACTGACCACTGACCACTGACCACGTTATTTCACAAACGTCAGCCATTCGCCGGGGGCTTCGCGGTGGCCGGTGACGGTGTCAAAGTAGGCTTTCTGAATTTCGCGGGTGA
>CAYWDW010000056.1:0-13149 GCA_964457105.1 uncultured Heliobacteriaceae bacterium | reverse complement strand
GATAAAGTCCCGCGCCGATGAAAGGCATCAGCAGAATCAGCGCAATCAGCACGGCTTTCGTTGCCCAGTCGCGTTTTGAATTCATCACATCAAAGATCGCAAAGATGTCGAGAATGGATGCGACCAGCCCCAGAATCTGAAACATAATTCACACCTCCGGTATGTCTTTCCACAAATCATGAAAGCCTGCGCTGAATAACTGCCGGTGTCTTCCGATGCGCAGGCACCCGGACTTACGACCCCACACGCGCTGGTGTTCCGCAAGAAACAGGCAGCTTTGGCGGCAGTTTCACGCGCCCAGCCTGGCCCTGACCAGGCCGCTGATGACCTTGCCATCCACCGGCTGTCCGGCAAACTTTGCCAGCACGGCTTTCATCGCGCGGCCCAGATCCTTTGCCGAAGTCGCGCCGATTTCAGCCATGGTTTCTTCGACCACGCGCGCGATGGTGGCTTCATCAACGGCAGCGGGCAGGTACTCTTCGATGACTTTGATTTCGGCGGCTTCCTTTGCGGCGAGTTCGGCGCGACCGGCCTTTTCGTACTGCTCGATGCTGTCGCGCCGCTGCTTGACGAGCGATTGCAGCACGCGGCTGCTTTCAGCATCGTCGAGCGGAGCCATCTTTTCAATCTCCCGATTCTTGAGCGCCGTCTTGACCATTCGCAACGCCGACAGCCGCTCGGCCTCCTTCGCCTTCATGGCGGCGGCAAGCTCCTGATTGATGTTGTCGAGTAAGCTCATACCTTTCTTTCTCCCGCTGATGAATTGTCAGGGCGGTAACTGAGTTATAGCTGAAAACCCGCCAACAGTGAATAGCAAATAACTCTGCGGCGGCAGGCTGTAAACATGCGGCTGCGGCTGAAGTCTTGCTGTCATCGCCTGCGGAACGGCGCATTGCGGCACTGCCTGAAATTTGTTAGGCTTCCCGCTCAATCTGACTGTGCGAAAGTGGTGAAACTGGTAGACACGCGGGTCTTAGAAGCCCGTGCCGCAAGGCGTGAGGGTTCGAGTCCCTTCTTTCGCATCAGCGTGGTCATTGATTCATCCTGCCTGCTCGCAGCCCTGCTTGTGTGATGACGCTGCGAACGATCTTTTTCAGGCTGTCTGACCGGATGTTTGCGGTTGTGGTCAGGCAGTCAATCTTTTTTGACAAACATCAACTGTTGGTAAGGAAGGTATACCTTGAGCTTGAAAATGGAAGTGGCCGTGGCCAGCACGGCTGAGACGAAAAGAGACCTGACCATCGAGGTCGCCGCCGAAGAGGTGCAGAAGGAGTTCGACAAGGCCTACGATGCCTTTATGCGCTACGCCGCCGTGCCGGGTTTTCGTCATGGCCGGACTCCGCGCAGCGTCATCAAACAGCGCTTTGCCAAAGATGCGCGTGAAACTGTGATTGGCGAAATTCTGCCGCATGCGCTGCAGCACGCGGTCGGCGATCACAAACTGCGCGTGATCGGTGATCCGCAGATCAGCGAGGTGTCAGTCAGGGAAGGCGAACCGCTGAAATTCAAGGCTGCCGTCGAAATTGTGCCGGAATTTGAACTGAAGCCTTATCAGGGACTGAAGGTGACAAAGCGCGTGCGCCGGGTGACTGATGAAGATGTTGAGCACACGATTGAGCAACTGCGCGATCAGGCGGCGCAGCTTGTCCCGGTTGAAGATCGCCCGTCAGAAACGGGTGATTTCGTTTCGGTCAACCTGGTCGGCAAATATGTTGACCCGCAGGAAGAACACGAAAAGGAAGACCTGAAGGCTGACGACATTCAGATCGAACTTGGTTCGGATAGCGTGCAGCCGGAGTTCGATGAAAACCTGCGCGGCGTGAAGGAAGGCGACGTGCGGGAGTTTCGCGTCAGCTATCCTGAGGATTTCAACGCCAAAGGACTCGCGGGCAAAACGGTGGATTTCACGGCGACGGTGATGGCCGTGCGGAAGAAGGAACTGCCGGAACCTGATGATGACTTTGCGCAGGAAGTCAGTGACAAGCAGACGATTGCGGAACTGCGCGAGACGATTCGTGAAAACATGCAGCAGCAGGCTGAATTCAGCGCCGCTCAGCAGGTGCGCGATGAACTGATGGAGCAGCTCACGAATGCGCACGAATTTGCCGTGCCTGACACGCTGGTTGAAAGACAGGCGGCGGAACTGTCGAGGCAGTTTTTCTCGATGCTGATCAACAACCAGGTGCCGGTCGAGCAGATCAGAAACCTGAACTGGGAAGGACGCGCGCAGGCTGACCGTGCGCGGGCAGTGCGCGATGTGCGCGGCGCGCTCGTGATTGGCCGTGTGGCTGAAGCCGAAAATCTCAGCGTCAGTGATGACGAAATCGAGGCTGAAATTGCGCGCATGGCGGCAGCCATGCGGCAGTCGCCGGATGAACTAAAGGCTACCTTGACAAAGGATGGGGGGCTGGCTAGTATCGAAAACCGGTTGCTTTATCAGAAGGCGCTTGATGTGGTAGTCAGCAGCGCTGAAGTGACCGTGGCAGAGCTCACTGATAATCAGGAAGCGAATCAGGCTTCAGGTGAAGCCCCTTCACCATCCGACAACCAGTCGGCTGAATAATCCTGATTGTTATCAGCCCACGCTGACCGCGCCCGTCCGAGAACCAGCAAACAACCAACGAGAATCAGGCACGGACGGGTGGCTCATTGCTTGATCATTGCGTTTTCCGGCTGCCCCATTGATAAAACGAGTCCCAGGATTACTGAGGTAAAGTTAGTATGGCAAATCCGTATGCTCATCTGGTGCCGATGGTCGTCGAACAGACGGCTCGCGGCGAACGCGCATTTGACATTTATTCGCGTCTGCTGAAGGAGAACATCATCTTTATCGGAACGCCGATTGATGACACAGTGGCGAACCTGGTGGTGGCGCAACTGTTGTTTCTCGAATCGGAGGATCCGGACAAGGAAATTCAGCTCTATATCAACTCACCGGGCGGTTCGGTGACCGCCGGCATGGCCATTTACGACACCATGCAGTTTGTCCGCGCGCCGATCTCGACGCTGTGCATCGGACAGTGCGCTTCGATGGCCGCTGTGCTGCTCGCCGCCGGCGCCAGGGGCAAACGTTATGCGTTGCCGAACTCACGCATCCTGATTCATCAGCCGTCTGCCGGAGGGATTGGCGGGCAGGCGACCGACATCAAGATTGCCGCTGAAGAAATTCTGCGCATGCGGGCACGGCTCAATGAAATTCTCGCTTCCCATACGGGGCAGACCATCGAGCACATTGAGCGGGATGTCGAACGCGACTTCATTATGAGCGCAGATCAGTCGCGGGAGTACGGCATCGTTGACATGGTGATCAAGCATCGCGAATAAGCCGGCGAAACAGGGACACGGTGAGTGCGGCTTTCGTTTTGAAGGCCCGCTCACCATTTGTATTTCATCAGGCTTATGAACAATCGCCACACTGCCAATGGATATTCGTTCGACCTGGAACAAGGTCAGGGGTTTCAGCCTCAGCTCGCCGTGCTGTGCTGTTCGTTTTGCGGGCTGGGTGAGGGCGAAGTCGCCAGGCTTTTTGAAGGGCGCGACAATCATTACATCTGCAACGAATGTGTGGATGTGAGTATTCAGTTGCTGGCCGATTATCACGATCTGGGTCTCAAACCGCCGCTGTTGCGTGCGCCCTGGTACCGCCGCCTGCTGCGTGGCGAAAGTGCGAAGACGGGTTATTGCAGCTTCTGTGGCGCGCCGCAGGCCGATGGCGAAAGGCTGCTGGTGAGCGAGGAAGTGCAGATTTGTGAAAAATGCATTCGGGCCTGCGAGGCCATCAAGACCGGAGTCGGATTCGGAATGTAGCAGATGACCCGGAACAGCCGCTGGAAATCAATTCGGCTGAGGCTGTTTTAAGCTCTGCTTGCGCGCTGCTGCGGCTCTTGTTTATCATTGCCCTCGCGCCGGAAGGTTCGGGCACAGGATTGAAAAGCATGCTGATTAGTTCATCCATTATTTCTTCACACCTTAACGCGGAGACAGCAGAGCGATGAGAAGAGGCGAAGACACCTTGCGTTGCAGCTTCTGCGGAAAGAGCCAGAACGAAGTCAAAAAGCTCATCGCCGGTCCCACCGTTTATATTTGTAACGAGTGCATAGACATCTGTATTGAGATCATCAGCGATGATGTGCAGCAGGAGTCTGCGGCTTCGCGTCCTCCGCTCCCGCGCCCGACTGAAATCAAGGAATTCCTCGACGAGTATGTGATCGGCCAGGAAGACACCAAGAAGAAACTCGCCGTCGCCGTCTATCAGCATTACAAGCGCGTCGAAATGATGAAGCGCCGCACGGATGTCGAGATTCAGAAGTCGAATATCCTGCTGATCGGCCCGACCGGCACGGGCAAGACGCTGCTTGCGCAGACGCTCGCGCGCATGCTCAAGGTGCCGTTCACGATTGTGGATGCAACGACGCTGACCGAAGCCGGCTATGTTGGCGAGGACGTTGAAAACATCATCCTCAAACTGCTGCAGGCCGCCAACGGCGATGTCGAGCGCGCGCAGCAGGGCATCATCTACATTGACGAGATTGACAAGATCTGCCGCAAGGATGAAAACCCTTCGATCACCCGCGACGTATCGGGCGAAGGCGTGCAGCAGGCATTGCTCAAGATTCTCGAAGGCACCGTTGCCAATGTGCCGCCCCAGGGCGGGCGCAAACATCCGCATCAGGAATTCTTTCCGGTTGATACGACCAACATTCTGTTCATCTGCGGCGGCGCATTTGTCGGGCTTGAGAAAGTGATTCAGCGGCGCAAGCGGCAGAAGGCGCTGGGCTTTTCAGCCAAGATTCGCCCGCTTGCCAAAGCGAAGCACGAGGATCTGCTCCAGCAGATTCAGCCTGAAGACCTGATCCGGTTCGGGCTGATTCCCGAATTTGTCGGGCGCCTGCCCGTCACCGGCACCCTGCACGAACTGGATGAGGACGCCATGATTGACATTCTCACCCAGCCGAAGAACGCCGTGCTGAAGCAGTATCAGAAGCAGTTCGAATGGGACGGCATCAAGCTGCGCTTCACCGATGACGCCCTGCGCGCGGTGGCGCGGCTCGCCTGTGAGCGACGGGTTGGCGCGCGCGGCCTGCGGATGATTCTTGAAGAACTGATGCTGGAAGCGATGTATCTGCTGCCGAGTCAGAAGAAGGTCAAGGAGTTTGTCGTCACCGCTGAAATGGTGGCCAACCGGCAGGCGGTCTTCCCACTGGAAAAAGCCGGTTAAGAGAATCGGTTTCATGACCTGAATTTCCTGGCCGGGCTGCGGGCAGACACCGGCAGACAGCAGTCCGCAGCTACCAGGGAAAAGTAACTTCCACCCCCTGAAACATCAGGCTGTGATCGGCGAGCAGGCGGGCCGCCGAATCAGACAGGTTCCCAAACACAATTCATTGCCAGGGCCACAGCAGCAGCCGGAAGCCCTGCTGCGGGACTTTGATCGCCGGGTTCTGACCCGCATTTTACCGGACGCGCAGTTTCCCCGCCGGGTCTGAGGACTTAACCACCATGCATGAATATAGTGACAGGACCCCGAACGACATCGTGCGTTACCCGATGGTGCCGATTCGTGATGTCGTCGTTTTCCCCGGCACCAAGGCAGCCTTCAATATTGGCCGGGCCTCGTCCGTGCGCGCGCTGGAAGAGGCGCTGACGACCAGCCGGATTATCTTTCTGGCCACGCAGCACGATGCCACGATTGAGGAACCGGCTCCGGGGCAGATTTATCAGACCGGCACGCTGGCTTACATTGCCAATTCGCTGCGCAAACCCGATGAGCACACGATCAAAGTTCTCGTTGAAGGGCGCGAACGCGCTCGTGCCATCAGGGTTGATGAAACCGACGGCTATTACCTTGCGACGCTGCGGCGCGCGCCGGTCATCGTTGAAAGCGGTCAGCGCGCGATGGCGCTTGTCTCGCGGATTGCTTCACTGATTGAGCAGTATCTGAAGCTGGCGCAGGAGCCGGGGCCTGAAGCGCTCCAGGCCGCCATGCGCGCGGCTGATGCCGGACAGCTTGCCGATAATCTCGCGCACGTTCTCAAACTCTCCATCGAAGACAAGCAAAGCCTGCTGGAGATTTATTCAGCGCACGAGCGCCTGGTGCGACTGACCGAACTGCTGGAAGTCGAAATCGAAAAGCTCAACCTTGACCGCACCATTCAGACCCGCGTCAAGCGGCAGATGGAAAAGGCACAGCGCGAGTATTACCTTAACGAAAAGATCAAGGCGATTCACAAGGAACTGGGCCGCAAGGATGAAAAAGCCGAGGTCGAGGAACTGCGCCAGAAAATCGAACAGGCCGGCATGCCGCAGGAAGCCTTCGACAAGGCGATAGCTGAATTGCACCGGCTGGAACAGATGCCGCCGATGTCGGCTGAATCAACCGTGTCGCGCAACTATCTGGACTGGCTGCTGGCCGTGCCGTGGCAGGAACGCAGCGAGGAGATCCGCGACATCAACTACGCGCAGACGGTGCTGGACGCCGATCATTACGGCCTCGAGAAGGTCAAGGAACGCATTCTGGAATACCTGGCCGTGCGTCAGTTGACCGAGAAACCGAAGGGTTCGATTCTGTGTTTCGTCGGCCCGCCGGGCGTGGGCAAGACCAGTCTCGGTCGTTCGATTGCCAAAGCCACCGGACGTAAATTCGTGCGCCTGAGTCTGGGCGGAGTCCGTGATGAGGCCGAAATTCGCGGGCATCGCCGCACCTATATTGGCGCGCTGCCGGGGCAGATTATTCAGATGATGAAGAAAGCGGGCACCATCAATCCGCTGGTGCTGCTGGATGAAGTGGACAAGGTCGGAGCAGATTTTCGCGGCGACCCGTCAGCCGCGCTGCTTGAAGTTCTCGACCCGGAGCAGAACCATTCCTTCCACGATCATTACCTTGATGTTGAATATGACCTGTCGCAGGTGATGTTCATTGCGACGGCGAATGTGCTGCACACGATTCAGCCCGCGTTGCAGGATCGGCTGGAAATCATTCGCCTGGCCGGATACACCGAACGCGAAAAGGTTGAAATCGCGCGGCGGCACCTGCTCAGAAAGCAGTGCGAAACCAACGGACTGAAACCAGGGCAGATTGAATTTGCCGATGATGGCATCCGAACGATCATCGAGGCCTACACCCGCGAAGCCGGAGTGCGGAATCTGGAACGTGAAATCGGTTCAATCTGTCGCAAGGTCGCCCGGCAACTGGTGCAGCAGGGCGCAGAAAAGGAACGCACCGAAACGGCAGACTTTCATTTTGTGGCTGACTCAGAAGCCGTCAAAAAGCTGCTCGGCCCGACCCGTTTTCGCGCGCAACTCGCCGCTGAGCACAATGAAATCGGCCTGGTCAACGGGCTGGCGGTGACGGAAGCAGGCGGTGATATATTGCAGGTCGAAGCGACGCTGGTTGATGGCAACGGCAAGCTGACACTGACCGGCAAACTTGGCGATGTGATGCAGGAATCGGCTCAGGCGGCGATTACTTACATTCGCTCGCGAGCAGCGGAACTGGGCATCCCGGTGGATTTTCACAAGAATTACGATCTGCACATTCACGTTCCCGAAGGCGCGATTCCGAAGGATGGCCCGTCCGCGGGGATCACGATTGCGACGGCCATGGCTTCGGCGCTGACGCGCATTCCAATTCACAAGGATGTGGCCATGACCGGTGAAATCACGCTGCGCGGCAAGGTGCTGCCGATTGGCGGGCTGAAGGAAAAGCTGCTGGCGGCGCATCGGGCCGGCGTCACCAGCGTGATTATTCCAAAGGAGAATGAAAAGGATCTGCCCGAAGTTCCGGCTGACGTGCTGGTGTCATTGCAGGTCAATGCCGTGGGCAATATGGATGAAGTGCTGCCGCTGGCGCTCGAGCGCATTCCGCTGCCGCGCCCGTCCATCACCGCCGATGTGTCAGCGCCGCTGTGGCAGCCGCCGGTCGTGACCAGTTCGGGCGAAGGAACCGTGACCGGCTGAGCGAGCCGGAGTCTCAGAGTTGCGATCTGAGATTTGAAATCTGAGACTCAACCGTATGAAAGTTACCAGCGCGAGATTCACGGCCAGCGCCACGACTCCGGCCTCGTTCCCGAAAGATCATCGCCCGGAGATTGCTTTCGGCGGACGCTCGAATGTGGGCAAGTCGAGCCTGCTGAATGCGCTGCTCAATCAAAAGGGGCTGGCGCGCACGAGTTCGACGCCTGGGCGCACGCAGGCGCTGAATTTCTTTCTCGTTAATGAATCATTCTATTTCACTGATCTGCCGGGTTACGGCTATGCCAAAGTGGCTAAGACAGCGCGGGCGGCCTGGGGCGACTTAATCGAGAATTACCTTGCGAAACGTCGCCAGCTTGTGCTATCTATCCTGATCGTAGACTCCAGGCACGAGCCTTCCCCGCTTGATCTCCAGATGAAAAACTGGCTTCAGCATTTCGGGCTTCCCTTTCTGGTGGTCTCGACCAAGATTGACAAGTTATCAGCGAATGAACAGCGCGCCTCATTGCAGCGCGCTCAGAAAGTGCTGGCAACTGAACGCATCATTCCTTTTTCATCACTGACCCGGCAGGGCGACAGAGAGTTGTGGAACTAGATTCAAGCCACACTGAACAGCAGTAATAACGCACAGATGACACGCGGCTCCGGTGGGAATTGAACTCTGCGCGTGTTAGCTGCAACTCTCACGAGAGCAAAATCCGGCCTCTCGCACGCACTAATCCCAGGCCAGGCTTTAGCCCTGAATTTTCACTCGATCAAGCTCGGCAGGTTTGTGCAGCAGTCAGCCGCACAGAACTCAGGCAGTTCCAGGCTGCACAGGTGGACTCATCAGGGCTGGTCTTCAACTCACTAATCTTTTGCGGTAACAATTCCACACGAGCACGAAGCTTCCCATTCACCGACCATCACGGGGCTGATTTCTACTGACAACACCGCAGCAACTGAAGGTCACAACCACTGAAAACCGATATGGCAGAAAAAACAGAAAAAGCCCGCGACCGCGAGCGCGCCAGGGCGAAGGAAATCGAAGACGACGAAGACGAATATGCCGCGAGTGCGGAAGGCAAGGAGTTTCTCGATATTGCTGACCTCAAGGAGATGAGCATCTCCAAGCTGACCAATATCGCCAAGGAACTCGATGTGCCCGGCGCGACCGGCATGCGCAAGCAGGAGCTGATCTTCAAGATCCTTCAGGCGCAGACCGAGAAATCAGGACTGATCTTTTCGGAAGGCGTGCTTGAAACACTGCCCGACGGCTTCGGCTTTTTGCGCGCGCCGGAATACAACTACCTGCCTGGCCCGGATGATATTTATGTCAGCCCGTCGCAGATTCGCAAATTCGATCTGCGCACCGGCGATACCATCTCCGGTCAGATTCGCCCGCCGAAGGAAGGCGAGCGTTACTTTGCGCTCATCAAGGTTGAAGCGATCAACTTCGAGCCGCCCGATATTGCCCGCGACAAGGTCTTCTTCGATAACCTGACGCCGCTTTATCCAAACGAGCAGTTGCGCATGGAGACTGTCTCCGACAATCTGTCGGGCCGCGTCATTGATCTGGTCACGCCGATTGGCAAGGGGCAGCGCGGCCTGATCGTGGCGCCGCCGCGCACCGGCAAGACGATGCTGCTGCAGACCATCGCCAACTCGATCACCGAAAATCATCCTGAAGTGACGCTGATCGTCCTGCTGATTGATGAGCGCCCGGAAGAAGTCACCGACATGCAGCGTTCGGTCAACGGCGAAGTCATTTCATCAACCTTCGACGAACCGGCCTCGCGTCACGTCCAGGTCGCCGATATGGTGATTGAAAAAGCCAAGCGCCTGGTCGAACACAAGCGCGATGTCGTGATTCTGCTCGATTCGATCACACGCCTCGCGCGCGCGCACAACGCGGTGGTGCCGCCTTCGGGCAAGATTCTCTCAGGCGGTGTGGACTCGAATGCGCTACAGCGCCCGAAGCGATTCTTCGGCGCCGCGCGCAACATCGAGGAAGGCGGCTCGCTGACGATCATTGCGACGGCGCTGATTGAAACCGGCAGCCGCATGGATGACGTGATCTTTGAGGAATTCAAAGGCACGGGCAATATGGAAATCCATCTTGACCGCAAGCTGTCGGACAAGCGGGTGTTTCCGGCGATTGATTTGCAGAAGTCGGGGACGCGCAAGGAAGAACTGCTCATTCAGCGCAAGGATCTGGATCGCATCTGGGTGCTGCGCCGCGTGCTGGCTCCGCTCTCCGGCGTCGAGCAGATGGAACTGGTGCTGGAACGACTCGACAAGACCAGGTCGAACGCTGAGTTCCTCAATTCAATGAATCAGTAATCGTGACAAACGCCGGGGCGCAGCCGAACTGGCTTCGCCCCGCGTGAGTTGATGAGTTGTCTGGTTACGGTTTTTTCTCGAGGGTCAGCACCACCTGTCTGATTTCAGCCGGATCAACTTCAATCTCCTTCGTTACCGTTTGAAATCCGCTGGCCGAAGCCGTGATGCGATAGGTCGCTTTTTCAGACGGCACGCTGAATTCAAACTTCCCGCCTTCGGTGGAGTTCGATTCCTTTTTGAATTTCCTGCCACCATTGGTTCGTTCGATTTTTACTGCGACGTCAGGAATGCTGAAGCCTTCCTGATTGAGTACCGCGCCGCGAATCAGCGAGGTTTCAGACTGCTTTTCGCGGGGCAGCTCAACCGGTCGGCCAAGCTGCACGGTTTCACTGCTTTTGATTTCCATCTGCCAGGTAGTGATGGTGACGAACCCCTGTTTTTCAAAGGTCAGCGCATAGTTGCCGGGTGCCAGGTCAGTGAAGGCGAACTCGCCCTTGCCGTTGGTTGCGGTTTCGCGTTTGTCGGCTGAATCAGCGGCTCTGGCGGCGCGGCTGGAGGCGCGATTGGAACTCTGATCGGTCGTCTGCCGGGCTTCAATTTTGCGGGCCAGCACTTTGACGCCTTCGAGCGCCTTGCCGCCGTATTCTTTGACTTTGCCCCTGACGGCTCCGGTCGGTGACTGCGCCGCGGCGCTGCAAAGCAGCGCCAGAACCATTGTCAGAACGAGGGCGTATGATGATCGGTGAAGCATGACCTGACTCCTGTTTTTGAATTGAAGGCCGCCACCTTTTATAATTTCCGGCGGGCCACTCCCCGAAAATTATAACAACACCTGGCATGAAAATCAGACTCTCGACCATTTTTCTGTTGCTCATTCCCGGCCTTTACGCCCTGACCGGTCTGGCCGTCCAGGATGCGCCGCACCAGCCGACCACTTCGTCGCAGCATCCGCCTGCTTCGCGTCAGGCACCGACTGTCCGGGTGGAGACTGATCTGGTCGTGATAGACGTGACGGCGATTGATGCCGCAGGCAACTATGTGCGCGATCTGCAGGCGACTGATTTTCAGGTTTACGAAGACGGTAAGCCGCGCGCGATAGATTTTTTCAAGGTCACCAGCGAAGCCACACTGTCGCGTCCGCTCGCGGTGGTCTTTGCCCTGGATTTGTCCGGCAGTCTGAAACCGGAAGAGACCGAAACGCTGCGCAGTGCGGCGCGCAGGTTTACCGAACTACTGCACGGAGAATCAGTCTTTGCCGCGATTGCCTTCAATTACAACATCAGAATTCTTCAGAATTTCACCAGCGATCCGCACAAAATCGAGAAAGCCTTTGCGCAGGCCCGGCGCTTCGAAGGCTCCACGCGCATCTATGATGCCATTGACCGGGCCGTCACGATGTTCAATAAAAAATCGCTGCGCACCGGCAAAGGCTATCCGATGCGGCGGGTCGTGGTGGTGATTACCGACGGCTTCGATTCGGCCAGCATCATTGATCGGAAGGAACTGATCCGGCGCGCGAATGCTGCCGGAGTCACGGTGTATTCGGTCACGCTGCCGTCTTATATGCTGACGCCGACACCGACAGGTGAGCGCGTGATCACGCCGCTTGATGCTTCCAGGATTGTGGCTTCAACCGGGGGGCGTGATTTTGCGGCTGATGCGCGTGATTTCACGCCCATCTTCAGGGCGCTGGCCGAAGAGATCAGGGCGAGTTACGGGCTGGCTTATTATCCTGACGCCCGGGATGGCAGGTATCGGACGCTGCGGGTGACGACTTCCCGACCGGGCATTCAGCTACGCGCCAGCCGCAGCGGCTACACCGCGCCTGTGCCATAAAGATGAGGCTGACACACAGGCGGCAGGCGGTCTCGTGCCGCCGACACCATCAGTAATTATCTTCCTCCTCGTAGCTGTCATAGTCATCTTCCGGTTCATCCTCCGGCGCCAGATCAAGTTCAATCGGATCAAGACCCACCACCTCAAGGCGTGACTCGCACTCCTCACAGGTCAGCATCTCACCCTTGTCCATGTCCTCTTCGACATGAATTTCAGCGCCACATTCAGGGCAGGCAGCAATCGGCACGGTTATCTTCCTCCATCATTGTAAAGACTCAGTCATCAGCACTCAGCGGCCACCGCGTTGACCGGCCAGCGCCAGCGATTGAAAAACGCCTGAGAGGCCTGTCAACAAACGGCTGGCACTGCGGCCACAGAATCTAAACCAACCCGCCTCAGTTTGGCAATGCTCGCGCTGATGAACTGCTGTAACGCGCAAACCTCAATAGCCATGCGGCTGCGGTAAGCCGATGATTCTGCCGATACTGCAAAATCAGGCTTTTTTCGTCTTGCACTCACCTACAAGCTACTGTATGATACGCCGCGATCAGGCACAATATCCAGTTATCTCAGAGTCCGCTCTTTTCGAATCTCAAAAGAGGTATCCGAATGAACTGAAATGCAGAAGTCTCTGCTTCTGTCAGCAGTGAGGCGCTGAGGTCTGGCTGCGTGAGCAGCAATCAACGCTTACGAGTAACCAACATTATCCAAAAGGAGCTTTCAACTATGGCAGCAAAAGCAATGACCAAGAGCCAGTTGGCCGCACATTTCGCCGGCAAATTCGAACTTTCGAAGAAGACCGCCAACGAGATTCTTGATGAACTCGCCAGCGTCGCCGTCACCCAAACCAAAAAGACCGGGCAGTTTGTCGTGCCGGGTATTGGCAAGCTGGTCAAGGCGGCGCGCAAGGCTCGCATGGGCCGCAACCCCGCGACTGGCGCGGCGATCAAGATTCCGGCCAAGACCGTCGTCAAATTCCGCGTGGCCAAAGCCTGCAAGGATGCCGTTGTTCCGCCCAAG
>CAYWDW010000055.1:0-13198 GCA_964457105.1 uncultured Heliobacteriaceae bacterium | reverse complement strand
GGTGGACGCTGCGCTGAGCATCTTTACGATTTATTCCGGGCTGCTCTTTCCGCTTGGCATCACGGTCGGGCCGGACGGCAATCTTTACACCGCGCAGGGCAATGCCCAGAACATTGTGAAGCTGACGCCGGGCGGGCAGATGACCGTCGTTGGCGGCACGCAGGAGATTGCGGTCTGCGAGATGACCGCGAGCGCCTGCGGCGACGGCGCCGCCGCGACGAGCGCCGGTTTCAGCCTGCCGGGCAGCACCGACGGTTATAACCTGACGCTCGGCGCTGACGCGGGCGGCGTCTATGTCCCCGATTTCAGAAACAAGCGGGTGCGCTACATCAACCTCGGCAACAGCTCGGTGACGCTGCTCGGCACGCAGATTGGCGCAAAGCAGATCAACACCATCGTCGGCAGCGGCCTGATTGAACCGTATGACAATTCACCAGCGACGGCGGCAGAACTGAACCAGCCGGGCGGCGTGGTGGCCGATGCGAACGGCAATCTGTTCATCAGCGAACGCAGCGGCAGCAGCCGCCTGCGCTTCGTCAATCGCGGCACGCAGGACGTGACGCTGTTTGCCGATACTGCCTGGGCGCGCACCGTGCCTGCCGGTCAGATCGTCACGCTGAACGATCAGACCGACCTCGGCAAAAGTGATGACCGCATCACGACCAACACCTTCAGCAAGCCGCAGGGCATGGCTTACACGGGGCAGGGCATTCTGATTGCCGATTCCGAAAACGGCGTGCGTTACCCCAGTCCGACTTCAGGGCAGCGGGCCGGTGGCGTGTCGTTCCTGAATCTTTCATCGTCGGATGTGACGTTCTATCCGAATTCAACCGCGCCCGTCACCGTGCCGCCGGGCATGGTCAGGCGCATTGCCGGCTTGCCGGTGGGCAACCGCGCGCCCGCAAGCATCGGTGACGGCGGCCCGGCAGGCGATGCCATCATCTTCCCGCGCGACATTGATGTTGACGCGCAGGGCAACATTTACATTGCCGATAAATGGAACCGGGCGATTCGCAAAATCAGCCTCAGCACGGGCGTCATCAGCAGCGTGCAGGGAACGCTGACCGAAGATGGCAACGTGGCGAACCTGCAGACGGGTTATGCCGTTGGCCTGGCCTTTGATCGCAGCGGGCGACTGCTGATTGCCGACACGACGAATCATCGCGTGCTGCGGCAGCGCGCCGCGGGCGGGACGCTTTACGATTCAATCGCGCAGGGCGCTGATTCACCGAATGGTTTCAGCCTGCTCGGTTTTCCGCTCGATGTGACGGCTGATGCGGCGGGCCGCGTCTTTGTGCTGAGCGGCGGCACGCAGCAGGTGATTCAGATCAACACCGATGGCACGGTCGTGCCGATGGCTGGCAAACCGAATAATTACGGCGGCAACTATTCCGGCGACAACGGCCCGGCGAAGGATGCCAACCTCAATGTGATGCTTCCGAATCGCCAGCCCGGCGATGCGCGCAGCACTTACAATCCGCCGTTTACGGCCAGCCTCACGACGCTGGCCAATGGCGATCTGCTGTTTGCCGATTCAGAAAATCAACGCGTGCGCCAGTTGCAGATCAGCGCCGTGCAGAATCAGCCGCCGGTGATTGCCGCGCTCAGCGATCAGACCGTCGCTGAAGGCGCGAGCGCACAGGTCAACGTGCAGGTCAGCGATCCTGACAACAACCCGGTGACGCTGACGCTGAGCGGCGCGCCTGCGTTCGTCACGCTCGGCACGCTCAATAACGGCACGGCGGTGATGACGATCAGCCCCGATTACACGCAGAGCGGCGTTTACAACTTCACGCTCAACGCTACTGACGGAGCCTTGTCAGCGACCGGCACCGTCAAACTGACCGTGACCGACACGAACCGCAAGCCGGTCGTGACGGCTAACACGATTGCGACGCCGGTGCAGGCCACTTCGGCCAGCGGCGCCAGCGTCAGTCTGAGCGGCAGCGCCACCGATCCTGACGGCGATCAGGTGACGCTCGCCTGGTTCGATGGCCAGACGCAGCTTGCCACGACCGGCACCGCTTCAGTCACGCTGGCCGTCGGTCAGCATTCGATTTCGCTGGTGGCGACCGACAGCCGGGGCGCAAGCGCCAGCACGGCAGCGCAGGCTGTGACCGTCAATCCGCAGCCAACACCGACACCGACACCGACACCGACACCAACGCCGACACCAACACCAACGCCGACGCCGACACCGACGCCAACGCCGGTTCCAACGCCGACACCAACTCCTGTGCCAACGCCAACGCCTGTGCCGACGCCGGTGGCTTATTACTCGATCAACGGGCGCGTGCTTGATCGCGCAGGCAATCCGCTGGTCAATTACCGTGTGGAACTGACCGGTTCGCTGACGAGCGTGCGCTTTACTGACCGCAACGGCAGCTATGCGTTCACGGGGTTGCCCGGCGGAGGCACTTATCAGGTGACGCCGCCTTACAGCGGGCCGCGTGTGCAGTTCAAGACTTACTACCCGAATCCGGGCTGGGTGAAATACAAGAACCTGAGCGGCGATCAGCGCGCGATGTTCAATTACAACCTGACTTCGCCCTGGGTTCCGCCCGATGAAACGCCGACGCCGACACCGACGCCGACGCCAACGCCAACGCCAACGCCAGTGCCAGGCAATGACGGCACACTGCTCAATCCGAGCTTTGAGGACGGGCTGGCGAACTGGCAGGCGATAGGCATGGCCGAACGGGCGCGTGGTTCATTCGTGACGAATGGAGTTTATGCCGCGCGGCTGCATCCGACTTCGACGCTGCGGCCTGTCTCCATTACTCAGTGGGTCCAACTGACGCCGGGGGTGACTTATGAAATCAGCGCCGACCTGGCCAGCAACGACTCGCGCACGCGGCCTTACATTGGCGTCAACTGGAACAACGGCGCCAGTGGCCCGGCAGATTCGGCTCCGGGCGGCCCGGCACGCAAGGCAGTGGTGCGGTTCACCGTGCCAGCCGGAGTGACCCAGGTCGGGATTTATTTCAGAACCAGCGCCAATATTGGCGCGTGGGCGACTGCCGATAACTTCCATCTGGTGCGCGTTCAGTAACGCGCAACCACCAGCGGGCGCGCGCCACAACATGGCCGCGCTCATCCCCTCACGCCTTCCAGTTGTGAGGACGGCGCCCAGGCGCAAGGCTGCAATCGTGACTGGTTGCAGCCTTGCGCCTGGGCGCTTTGGTCATGACCTGGCAAATCAGCCGCAAGGCGACGGGAAAATATCCGACAAACTGAAGCTGGTCGGGCACCGCTGCCGCAATCCCGGAATAATTTTTCAGGTCGTGTCTGGTTGCTGCTTTGGCAGTCCTGGCCAGCGATTCAGAAAAGGGCGCGCAGTTTTTTTCTGAAGTAAATGGAACCTGACCACGACTCCGCCGTTAAACCTGACAGCAGGACACCTCAACAAATCAGTGCCTGCGTTCGGGACCACAACAACCTTCTGCTGTTTGGTGCGGCTTCCCTGTGCGGAGCCGGATGATCTGAAGACAAGCTGAGCTGTCGCGCTGCCGGGTGGCAGACAGGTGGCGCGCTGGCGCTTCTGGTGACGGCTTCGGCTGAAACAATCCTGCCTCAATCAGAGTGGTTTGAACTAAACCGCCTGTCCGAACTGACAGTGGCGGGGACGGATTTTACTGCGAGCTGTGGCGCGCCTTGAAGGCGCGCGCAGGTCAGCGAATGCCGGAAGGGGCATCCGGCATTCGCTGACAGAATGATGTGGCTGAGCTGTCAGCCGACGGAAATGGTCATTCAGGCGGTTGTCGTGGCGGCCTGGCTGACCGGCAGGCGATGCGCAAACCGGCGCGCATCTCGTGGCGGAGACAGAGCTGAGGTTGACAGGCGAGCGGTGAAGCCTGTGAGGACTTCTGTGTTCGCCACGAACTTTCTTCAGGTTTGCGTGCACTCCTGGGGGGCACGCAACTTCCGGCGGTGCGGGATGGAGTCTGAACTACTCCAGCCAGGAACCCGCGCCGACCGGGCACCGCGCAGAGGCGCGAAGCGGTAACGTCAGGCTTACCTGCTCCGCGCCTTTGCGTTGTCAATCGGCGTGGTGAGGCCATCATCACCCAGGCCGCTTTCGTTTCAGGTCAATGTGTCAGGGAGTGCAGGGGCCAGTACGCGAGCGTCAGCGAGCGCCTGCAGCTACCGTGCCGGGGCGCTCGCTGACGTTCGCGTACCGTCCCGGACACGCCCTGGCGATCTAATGAAAAATCCGCCGCAGGTTTTTTTCGCCCTGCTGCCTGAAAAGCTGGAACAATCCTGCCATCCCGCTTGATTTGGTGATGAGCGCATTGTCATTGCCCTCTCGGCCCGAACCTCTTTCTCCGTTTCCGAGTGACCTGCCGCTCTGTTCACCAGCCGGATTTCCGGTGAGTGTCTCAAATCAGGAGATTTGACTTCTGGCGCAATTCCTCGCTGCAACTCCCCACCAGTTGGCCGCGGGTTACCAGAGTTGCGCCGGATGGGAAAGCTGGCTGATGCATCTGGCAGACGCTGCTTTCGCACCACATCTCGCACGCCAGGATTGCTGTCTGAAAACTATTTGCCTGGCGACAGGTCGCCCTGCCGGGCCTGCCGCGGAACAGGTTGATGCACAGGTTTATTCGGAGGCGTGTCAACTGACGCGCACTTTCCGACGCGCGCAGAGCTTGTTGTCGTAACGACACCAGTGAGGGAACAAGGGGAAGCTCTGCGCGCGCTTTTGATCGGGGGCCGAATCGTCGGCACCGCGCACCCAGACTCACACAAACTACACAGACCATATTTGATGGTTCGACACTGACAGCAAGACCCTGAGGAGACTGTGATGAACGATTTCAACCCCTGCCGGGTGCAACTGGTTTCACTTCTGATGGCGCTGATTGTCGCCACCCTGGTGCAAATGCCTGGCCTGCTGACGCCGCTGCCGCCGGATGCCACCCGGCCTGCGCAGACTGCGGCAACTCATCCGGCAGCGACCAGCGCCGCCGCCAGAAAGCGGGTTGAAGCGAATTTCGCTCAACTGCCGCTCAGCTTTGAATTCAATCGCGGGCAGGCTGAGGCCGGCGTGAAATTCCTCGCGCACAGCCGCCATTACAGCCTCCTGCTGACGCCTGAAGCGGCGGTGATGAACCTGCATCAGGATCACGCCGCGGCCACGCTGCGCCTGACGCTGGCTGGCGCGAACGCACAGCCGCGCGTGTTTGGCGTGGCGCCGGGGACCGAAAAGGTCAGCTACCTGCTGGGCAGTGACGACAGCCGGTGGCAGCGCAATGTGCCGACTTATGGCCGCGTGAAATATGAAGGCGTCTACCCCGGCATTGATCTGATCTGGTACGGCAATCAGCAGCAGCTTGAATATGATTTCATCGTGGCGCCGGGCGCGGACCCGCAACTCATCCGGCTTCGCTTTGACGGCGCGCGGCAACTGCGGCTTGAAAACGGCGACCTGATTCTGACCACGAAGGCCGGTGAGGTGCGCCATCACAAACCCGCGATTTATCAGCTTGTCAATGGCGCGCGCCGCGAAGTCGCCGGACGTTATCTGCTCAGCGGCAGCAACCAGGTCAGCTTTGAAATCGGCGCTTACGATCACACGGTGCCGCTCGTCATTGACCCGACCATCAGTTACGGCACGTGGCTCAATGACCTGACGGCGGCGGATATTGCCGTTGACGCTCAGGGCAATGCTTACGTCGTCGGCACGGTGGGCGAACTCTTTCAGGCTTCGCCCGGCGCAATCAAACCCGGCAATGTCACGCTCTATCCCGGCACGACCACGCTGGTGAAATCGTTTGTGGCGGTGATGAAAATCAATCCGCAGGGGACTGAAGTTTTATACAAAACCGTGCTTGGCGGCACGCGCGGAATCACAGACAACAACCGGCAAACGCTGCTCGTCAATGAGGGCGTGGCGATTGCCGTTGATGCCGCCGGTTCGGCTTACGTGACCGGACGCACGGCGACTTTTGATTTTCCGACCACTGCCGGGGCGCTGGAAGGCGGCTTTGCGCCGCTGAACGTCGCGCCCGGTGCCATCGCCGTCAGAACCGCGCCGTTTGTCAGCAAGCTGAATGCTGACGGCAGCGGCCTGATTTATTCAACGATGCTCGGCAGCAAAGCCGCGGGCCTGCCGAATGCGATTTTTGATATTGCGGTTGACGCGCTGGGCCAGGCTTGTGTGACCGGCCAGGCGGGTAATGACTGGCCCGTGACGCCGACGGCCTTTCAGCCTGCTCCGGCTGGCGCTGCCGCCAGGGCATTGAGGGTGCCTGATGCCTTTGTCACCAAACTCAATTCAGCCGGGACGGGGCTGATCTTTTCGACTTATCTCGGCGGCAGTTCAATTGATGCCGGCAAATCAGTCGCCACCGATGCGAGCGGCAACGTTTACATTGCCGGAGTGACCATTGGCGGCAATCAGCAACTCGCCGCGCCCTTCCCGGCCACACAGAGTTTTTATCAGGGCGCAGTCGAAGATGCGGCTTTTCTGGCGAAGTTCGATCCGGCAGGCGGGCGCGTTTATGCTGATGTCATCGCGCCGCTGGGCCGGTTTGCTTACAACCAGAAAGAGCGGCTTGAAATCAGCGTTGACGCCGCTGGCAACGCCTGGCTTGGCGGCACGACCAGCACGGCGGGGCTGCCCGTGACGGCGAATGCTTACCAGCCAACCGGCGGCAGTCTGGAAAAGGACGCGAATGGCGACCTGGTGCCGAATGACGATATTTTCATTGCGGCACTGAAGCCCGCCGGTGACGCGCTGCTGTATGCCACTTACCTGGGCAAAAAGGATGAACAGGACAGCCTGCTCGGACTCGCGGCAGATAACGCCGGAAAGGCGATGATTATTGGCTGGTCGGCGACCACCGCGACAAATGGTCACGGCTTTGCGGTTCAGCTCGACACCGGCAGCAACAGCCTGTCTGAACCGTTCACTTTTACGCAGGTGCGTCCGGTCGCTGCCGCGTTTGGTCAGGATGGCGACGCTTATCTGACCGGCGCTGCCACCGGCGATTTCGCGGCGACGCCGGGTGTCATCAATGCGACTTCAGTGGCGGGCAGCAATGCGGCAGGACGGCGTGAATCAGTGCTGGTCAGGCTTTCGGGGCTGGCCGGTCCGCCGGTCACGCTGGTGCCGGTGGCGGTGGCGACTGATGCGCCGCAGACGCTGTATTACATCAGCGGGCGCGTGCTCGATCACCAGGGGCGCGGGCTTGAAAAGGTCCGCGTGGTGCTGAGCGGCTCGGATTCGCGGGCTGATTACACCGACCGCAACGGCGCTTATTCGCTCGGCAACGTGCTGAGCGGCGGCACTTACAAAGTTGCGGTGGAACTGACGAGCATTCGCACGCAGTTCAAGACTTATTATCCGAATCCGGGCTGGTACACTTACAAAAACCTGAGCAGCGATCAGCGCGCTGATTTCAAATACGAACTATTGTCGCCCTGGGTGCCGCCGCCGGAGGATGGCACACCGACGCCGACGCCGACCGCGACGCCGACGCCGACGCCGACGCCTGGCGATTCAAATGACGGCAAAATTCTCAATCCGAGTTTTGAGGACGGACTGGCGTTCTGGACCACCAGCGGCATTGTGACGCTCGAACACGGCAAGCTGGCCACTGAAGGCAGCACGTCCATCAAACTGCAACCGGCTTCGTTGTGGCGGGCCACACAGGTTGCGCAGATTGTCCGGCTGACGCCGGGCGCCACTTACGAGCTGTGCGCTGATATGAGCACTGAAGGCCGGGCGCGCGCGTCACTGGGCGCTTTCACCGTCGCCACGACGGATGGTTACAGCGAAGGCTCGCTGATTACGGCGCCGGGCGGAGCGACCCGAAAAGTGACGTTGCGCTTTACCGTGCCTGCCACCGCGACCGAGATGAAGTTTGTGGCGCAGGCGACCGGCAACGTCGGCACTTCAGCGATTGTGGACAATTTCAGGCTTGTGCGCGTCAACTGACGTGGCACAACTCCGGTGAGCGCAGAGCAGAGGCATTGTGCAGTCGCCCCGAAGCTTTGGCTCTCCTGCAATCGCCGGAGTCCAGCGTCGAGGCGCGGAGGGACAGAGTCAGGCCTGTTCTCTTCGCGCTTCGGCGTTTGTGGTTTTCGCTTTTCAATCGCTTGTTCAGCCGCGCAGCAGGCGCGCAAAGATTGACAGGCGCGGCCATCGCCGGTCGTGAACTCCGGGGGGGATCGCTTTGCGGCGCAGTGTGCTATCGGCAATGATTACAGCGGCAGGTAGAGTGTGACCCCGGCGCATTCTGCCGGGTCGGCGGCTTTGGCAATCAATTCGAGATCGGTGATGCACTGGCCAATGGTGATATTGAGCTGGTGAGCGTAAATTCTGACACTCATCGCTGGTTCTTCAATTCGCGCAGCCGTTGCTGAAGGGGCGAGTTCGCCGCGCGCGCGGCCAGTTCGTTCACTTCCAGCCAGCGCCGCTGGATTTCGGCGTCCAGGGTGGACTGGTGTTCATAGTAGTAAGCCAGGGCGGCGTGAATCTGGGCCAGCGAGAGATGCGGGTACTGAAAGTGCATTTCTTCCGGACTGGAGCCATGGGCGAGTTTATCGAGTGCCACCTCAATCACCTTGGCGCCAGTCCCAGCGATCCACGCCACTCCCTGCGCGTCCAGTTCAATCAGCGTTGTCGTCACGGTTGCCATCGTTATTTATTGCCTCCGTCAGTGAAGCGTCGAAGCTCTTCGATTTTGCATGACTGTCCGGGTTCAGGCAAGCGGCTGATTCATCCAGGCCATTGTCACCTGACTCCCGGCTGATCGCCGACCATCACCCAGGCTTCGTTGAAATGCGCGTGTTTGATCGCTTTGCTGCGCGGTTTGCCTGCGGCGTCGCGTGCGGCTGTGCGTTCGCTGAGGTGGTAGCTGTAACTCGCGTGCAGTGAACCGTCGCGGGCCTGAATGATTGACGGGTAATGATAGCGGCCTGCGTCAGGGCCGGGCGGGTCGAATTCAAGATGGCGCGTCCACTTCCACGTGTTGCCTTCATCATCTGAAATCGAAACGGCCAGGCTGTTGCGGTCGCGTTCAGAGTCGTTGTAAATCAGCGCCCAGTGGCCGTTGCGCAATGAAATAATTTCTGCGCCTGAGCCGGGATTGGGCAGCGCGCTGTCAGTCACCGGCGACCACGTTTCGCCATTGTCGCGCGATTCGCTTTGCTGCAATCGCTTCGGCGCGGGGCCGTTGTCGCGCATCAGCGTGTAAAGCGTTCCGTCCTTCTTTCTGACCACGCTCGGCTGAATGTTGCCGCCGCCGATGAGCGGCAGGCTTGTGTGCCACGTCGCGCCCCAGTCATCGGTAATCGTCATCAGCGAAAACGAAAAGCCGTCAGAATACAAAGGCACGATCAGCCGTTTGCCGTCGAGCACAAACGGATGCGCCCGCGTCATCCAGCCCAGGCGGCGCGTGAGTTTGTCCGCCGCCATCTGGCGCACGCGAGCAATGTAGGCGTCGAGCGTTTCCTTTGGCGCTTCGGGCGATTCAGGCTTGAGCCGCTGCCATTCGTCCATCACCCTGTTGGTCGCCTCAATGAACTCCTGGCCAGGCGTGACGTGCAGCACTTCCTGCACATCCCATTGCGGCGCGCCGTCACCCGTCCAGCGCGATGAGATCCGGTATTTCATCAGCGCCGATTCCCACCGATTGGCCAGAATCGTCGGCCACATCAGCCACAACCGTTGCTGCGGATCAACGAACATCGCGCAGTTCGTGTCGGGATAGCCCGGCGTATCGGCCATCGTGAAGCGCGGAGACCACGCGCGCGCGCCTTTCTTCAGCCGCGCCCCTTCGACTTTGACATCATCCGCCGTGCGTTCGCCGGAGCCGTGAAACCAGCAGACCAGCAGCTCGCCGTTCGGCGCTTCGACAATGCACGAAGCGTGATTGTGCCAGTGTTCGAGCGGAAAGATCAGTTCAGCTGCGTGAAAAGGCTTGTCTGCCGACTTGCCGGAACGCGCCGGAACCGTGAGCACAAGCAGCAGGCAGCAGGCCGTGAGCAGCAGTGTTTTGAGCATAGTCTTTTGAAGTGTCGCCTGGTCTGATTACTTCGTCGTCGTTTTTGGCCGACCGTGCGGATGTCGCTGGTGACGCTGTCACAACAGGTCTGTGCCGTTCACGAGAGCATCCGATTCAGGGTTGTGGCCGCAGTGTTTTGCAACTGGTCGGAAACTGCGCGGGTCATCATCGCACAATCGGGCGCGGAGCAGAACGCTGATGGCATTGAGCTGAAGCAGAAAGAGAGAATACGGAACACACGGAAATAACAGAACACACGGAAGCAGAACTGAGTCTGAAGCTTTCCGTTCATTCCGTTATTTCCGTGTGTTCCGTATTCTCTCTTTCTGCTTTTCCCATCGCTGAATTGCCCTGGTGTCGCCCTGATGGTCTGGCAGCGTTGCGCTCAGGCGGTTACAATCAGGCCTGGCGCAGGAAACATGGTTATGGTCATCGGTTTTATCGAACTGCTCATACTTTTCATTCTTTTCTTTGGCGGAGCCGTCGTGGTGACTGGCGCATATCTGGTGCTGACCGGGCGGCTTCAGCTCGGCAATTACAAGACCTGTCCGTATTGCGCTGAACGCATTCAGCAGGCGGCGCGCATCTGTCGTTACTGCCAGCGCGATCTGGCGGATTATCAAAACAAACCCAAAGGCCTGTTCCAGTGACTGATCAGAATCTGCAACCTCAGTGGACGATTCCCGGTTATCTCGAAATTCACAACAATCATCTGACGATCAACGGCGCGGACTGCGCTGAACTCGCGCGCGCCTATGACACGCCGCTCTTTGTCGTCTCAGCCCCGCGCATCCGGCATAACATCGCGCGGCTGCTCGAAGCGCGTTCGCATCATCCGAAGCTCAAGCTCTGTTACGCCTCGAAGGCGAGCAATACGCTCGGCGTGCTGCGCGTCGTGCGCGCGGCGGGCATTGATGTCGAAGTCAATTCGGGCGGTGAACTCTTTCGCGCCCTGCGCGCAGGCTTCCGGCCCGCGCAGATCGAAATGAACGGCGTGGCCAAGACCGAACGTGAGATTGCCGAAGCGATTGACGCGGGCATTTACGCGATCAACCTTGATTCGCCATATGAACTCGAACTGGTCGAACAGGTCGCCCGCAAACTCGGCAAGCGCGCCAATGTCACGCCGCGCCTCGTCGCCGGAGTCGGCACGCGCTCGCACGCCGGATTGCAGACGGCGCTTTACACTTCCAAGTTCGGCATCTCTCCGGCGCAGGCCCGCGAAATGATGCTGCGCGCTTTGCAAAACCCCGACCTCATCAACCTCGCCGGCATTCACATTCACGTCGGTTCACAAACGCCTGACCCTGAACCTTACGCCGAAGCCTTTGCGACGATGTGGGAACACCTGCTGTGGCTGCACCGGGAGACAGGCCATCGTTTGCAGCACATCAACATCGGCGGCGGCATTCCGGTCAATTACCTGCGCGACCGTTCGCACGCCGCTGAAATCAGCGAAGCTGAACGCACGATGCTCGAAGCGAATCTGACTTCAGCCACAGCCATCGGCGCGGCGCTCGACGCCGTGCGCGAATCAGCGCGACAGGCGGGCGCGGAGCATCTGCTGGCCGATCTTGAAATCGTCATGGAACCTGGTCGCAGCGTGATTGCCGATGCCGTGACGTTGCTGACCACCGTGCGCAATGTGCGCTCGCGTCCTGAAACCGGCGACGAGTGGCTGCTCACCGATGCCGGATACAACCTGATGCTTTCGATGGCGCTGTATCACTGGTACTACCACGCCGTTGACGCTTCGCGCGCCGCCGAGCCGCACACCTCGCGTTACCGCATGGCCGGCCCGCTCTGTGATGGCGGCGATGTTTACTTCGATCTGCACGGCGAAGGCCATCTGCCCGATCACCGGTTATTGCCAGTGAACGTCCGGCCCGGCGAAGTCGTGGCCATGCTCAACACCGGCGCCTACACAATGTCACAGATGACAGCTTATAACGGGCGGCCATTCCCGGCGGCAGTGCTGGTTGATGAAGACGGAAAGATTGAGGTCATCAGGAAGCGCGACAGTTACGAAGATCTGTTACTGAATGAGATGTAAACAAGGTTTTGCGAAAGGTGGAGAGCATGAGCCTCACTCGGCTTTGGCGACAGTCACGTAAGGAACTTGAAGACAAGCACGTCCAGCAGATCATCGGCTTTGCGGGCAACGGAAAGTTGCAGGATGGGAATCCTGCCTGCGGGGAGTTTCGGGAATTTCTCAGCCTGGTTCCTTCAGATTTGTTGCGAAGATACGCTGATGATTGCCTGACTACAAAGTTTGAGGATTCTGGCTTTGCGCTTCAGGATATTGTGAACCAGATCGGGCAACGACTGGGTTTTCAGGTTGATTATGGTCGTTATCGTGGAATAAAGAACGAAATTGGTCATGATGGCCTGTGGAGATTTCCTGACAAGCACTGTGCCGTTGTCGAGGTAAAGACCACAGATACGTACCGCATTGACTCTGACAGGATTGCTGAATATCGAAAGAAGCTGGTTGCCGCTGACAAGATCAAAGAAGGCCGGTCTTCAATTCTCATCGTCGTTGGCAGGCAGGATACCGGAGATCTTGAGGCACAAATACGAGGATCAAGGCACGCCTGGGATATTCGCCTGATCAGCGTTGATGCATTACTCCGCTTGATGCTTCTCAAGGAAGCAGTGGAAGACCCGAAAATCATCAGCAAAATATGTGCTATTCTGATTCCGCGTGAATTCACTCGTCTTGATGAAATTGTGGAGATTGTGTTCTTTGCGGCTGAAGAAGCAAAGAGCGAGGAATCCGCAGAGGAAGAGGTTGAGAGAGATGAGGCAGAGCCTGAAAGGCTGACATCCAGACCTGTAGCATTCCACGAAGCTTGTGTAGATCGTCTGGCCGTGATGAAGAACCTGGTTCTGGTGAAGAGAACACGTAATACCTGGACATCGCCAAACAGTGACACCTCAGTTGTCTGTGTGGTCTCAAAGGTTCACGGCAAAGGGCATTACTGGTTCTCCTTTTACCCACACCAAAAGGAATTTCTTGAAAGCTCTGCTGATTCTTACCTCGTGCTGGGCTGCGGCTCCAGCGATCAGGTACTGGCAATTCCATTTCAGGATTTGAAGGGCTGGCTTGATGATTTGGGGACAACAGAGAGTGAAGATCGAATGTGCTGGCATCTTCGCCTTCACCAGGCAGGAAAAAAGCTGCT
>CAYWDW010000054.1:0-13266 GCA_964457105.1 uncultured Heliobacteriaceae bacterium | reverse complement strand
CAGGCGCACGCCGGTTTCGACCTTGTTGCGGTGCTGACCGCCGGGGCCGCCCGCTACAAAAAATTCCATCTCGCAATCGCGCTCCAGTGATTCGCGGTCTGTTGGATGCAGCATCTGTTCCTCACTTGTTCAGTCTGGTTACGGCGAATTTATCACTGACCGCGCAGTTCAGCAAAAATGTCCTGCCCCCGACAAATTCTCCGGCAGCGTGATGCAAATCAGCCGGGATTTCCGCGTTAGTCATTGTGGGTGATGAGTCGTTAATTAAACTTCTGTCGGCAGGAAACCTTTCAGGTATAATCCGCGCCCAGCCTCCTCATTTTCCCTTATTTTTGACAAACCTTTCCTGACAGTCCCGCAGGAATCCGTTAATAACCGACAGTTCTGTTTCAGGTAATTGCCATGAATCTGCCGAAAAAAGTTTTTGCTGCCTCATTGACCAGACTGACGCTGCTGACACTGCTGATCGCTGTCGCAGCATTGAGCATTCACGCCTTATTGCTGACGCCCGGTTCGCGCGCAGCGACGACCATTCAGAACAGCACTCCGGTCGTCAGCGTGTCAGCGGCAAGTTATGCGGGCGGGGCCGCGCCGGTCGCGCCGAATTCGATCATTGCGGCTTTCGGCACGCAACTGTCGCGCGCGACTGAAGCCGCCACGACACAGCCATTGCCCACGACCCTCGCGGGCACGACTGTGAAAATAACCGACAGCGCCAGTGTCGAACGGCTGGCGCAGCTTTTTTTCGTTTCGGCTTATCAGATCAACTACCTGGTTCCTGGCGGCACGGCGAACGGTGAAGCGCAGGTGACGATTACCAGCGTGCAGGCCAATGGCGATCAGGTGATTTCGCGCGGCAGGGTGCGCGTGTCGGCCAGCGCGCCGGCGGTGTTTGCGGCCAATTCAAGCGGCAGCGGCGCTCCGGCGGCGCAGGTCGGGCGAGTCATCAACGGCAATTTTGTCTTTGACACCACCCCGCCGTTTGAAACCGATCCGCTCAACCCGGCTCAGCTTCAGCCGCGCCCGATTGATGTGGGCAGCGACGCGCAACCGGCCTTTCTGATTCTCTATGGCACGGGCTGGCGCAATGCGCCTGCCGGATCGGTGCACGTGCTGATTGGCGGCGTTGATGTGACGCCTGATTATGTCGGCGTGGCGCCTGGTTACACGGGGCTGGATCAGATCAATGTCAGGATTCCGGTTTCGCTGCGCGGGCGCGGGCGCGTTGATTTTTCGGTGACGGCGGGCGGCGTGTCGTCAAATCTGCTGACGGTGCAGGCCGCCGGGTCAGCCGGCGGCGCGCTGGCGATTTCAGAATTCAGCATCACCGACGGAGCCGTCGCCGGGCAGACGCTGACGATCAAAGGCGCAGGCTTCTCGACAACTACCAATCAGAATCTGGTGCGCTTCGGCAATGCGCAGGGCCGCGTGGTTTCGGCGTCAAACACCCAGATGCAGGTGATCGTGCCGTTCGGCGCGGAATCAGGCCGCGTCGCGGTGCAAACGCCGCAGGGCGAAACGCGCAGCGGCAGCGCCTTTCGCGTGCGCACTTCGATCAGCGGCATCGTGCAAACCACCGGCACGACCAGCGCCGCGCCGGCGCCGATGGAAAACGTGACGGTGCGCCTGGTCGGTGAAAACATCAGCGTGCGCACCAATCGTCAGGGCAGTTTCATTCTGCCCAACGTGCTGCCCGGCGCCAAACTGATCGAAATTGACGGCGGCACGACCAGCAGCAACCCGCCCTATCCGCGCGTCATCATCAAGATGAATGTGCAGTCGGACCGCGACAATCAGTTCGCGCAACCGGTCAGCATGCAGCAGATCATCGGCCCCGGCGTGGAGGTTGGCGTTGGCGGCGGCGCGGCTGAAAATCCGAATCGGCGGTCGCGGCCCGGCCTCAAATCGCTGTTCGTCAACATCACTGATCGCAATGTCACGCTCGACATTCCGACCGGCACGCAGGTCACTTTCCCCGATGGCAAAACCATCGGGCGCGTCAATCTGACGGTGCTTGAAAAGTCGCGCCTGCCCGGCATCAAACTGCCGCCCGGCGTTTATTCGTCGAGCATCGTGCAGATCACGCCCATCGGTACTGATTTCAATCCCGGCGCGATTCTGAGCTTTCCGAATCCTGATCCGGCCACGCTGAACGCCGGCGCGAAGGTTGATTTTTACCGCTACGATGAACAGTCGGGAACTTTCATCAAACGCGGCACGGGCACTGTGTCAGCGGACAAGTCGCGGGTGGTTTCTGACGGGCGCATCGTGGACAAGGGCAGTTACTGGTTTGCCGCCGCGCAAAGCGGTGTGACCACGGTGACGGGTCGCGTCATTGATGCGCTTGGTCTGCCGGTGCCTGGCGCGCAGGTCACGGTCAACGGGCGCGCTGATGTGGCCGATACCAACGGCGGTTTCATCATCAGCGATGTGGCGACCGCCGGGCTGACGCAGTTGCAGGCCGAGGCCGTGCTGCCGCAGCAATTCGGCGTGCCGCCGCGTGGCACTTCGTCAATTACGACGGTGCAGGTCAACGGCATCACCAATGTCGGCACGATTGCGCTCAGCAACACCGAACAGCCCGGCCTCGTGCTGTCGCCGTTCGCTTTGCGCTTTTCATCAAATTCACAGCCGACCGCGATGAGCATCACGCTGACGCAGCCCGCGCCCGCTGGCGGCTTGCAG
The DNA here is from genome assembly GCA_964457105.1 of uncultured Heliobacteriaceae bacterium. GTDB lineage: Bacteria > Acidobacteriota > Blastocatellia > RBC074 > RBC074 > DASRDU01. The sequence goes on along the minus strand of CAYWDW010000054.1, from coordinate 10,581 downwards.
GTCAGTTTGTCGAGCGACAACACCGCCGTCGCCACCGTGCCGACCAGCGTTACGATTCCTGCCGGACAGACGACGGCGAGCTTCAATGTCACGCGCGCCGGTTCCGGTTACGCGATTCTGACGGCGCTGGCCACGCTCAACGGCAACGGCCTTGACAGTTACGCCTATGTCGAAGTGGCGCAGCCCGCGCCGGTGCTGAGCGGCGTGTCACCGGTGAGCGCGCCGATCTTCGCGCGCGTCACAATCACAGGCACGGGCTTCAGCACTGATCCTGGCAACAACTTCGTCGGCCTGCTTCGCAACGGCGAACTGGTGGCGATTTTTGAGCCGAGCGAAAATGAACTGGTCGAAGATCAGTCAGGCCGGCCCGCGCTGAGCGTCAAAGTGCCGCCGGTCAGCAACGGCGCGGCGCAGCTTGTCGTTGCGGTGATTGACGAGCAGACCAGCGTGCTGTCTGATGTCAGCGCGCCGCTCAGTTTCAATGTGCAAACCAATTCGGTCACGGCTCCGGTGCTGACCAGCCTTTCACCGGCCAGCGGCAAACCGAAAGATCAGCTCACCATCAACGGTTCCGGCTTCAGCGCCAAACCCGAAGAAAACGAAGTGATCTTTCGCCAGAACGGCATTGATTCGCCGGGCCAGATCGTCCAGGCCAGCGCCTCGCAACTGCTCGTCAAAGTTCCGTCGGTGCGGATTGACAAGGGCACGGCGACGGTCTTTGCCATCCGCATGGGTGCGGACGGTTCACCGAGCGAGCCGTCAAACGCGCTGGATTTCAACGTCACCGAAGGCCCGACCGCGCCGCCCACCCCGACGCTGGCTTCAGTCGTCAACAGTCAGACGCAAACCGCGAGCGGGCGCGACGGCGATGCCATCACCGCCACCGGAACGAATCTGGGAAAGAATTATCTCGATCTTCAGACGGGCGAGCCGGCCACGAGTGATCCGGTCTTTACGCTGCTCGGCTTTTATCAGAACGGGCAGCTCGCCGCGATTCAGTTTCCGATGGGCGCCACCGGCGGCACGCAGATTTCAGCCGATTTCCCCACCGGTTTGTCCGAAGGCCCGGCGCAGATTACGGCCCTTAACATTGATCTTGAATCGGGCCTGATCAGCAGCGAAAGCGCCCCGGTCAGCTTCACCGTCACGACAGGCAGCCTGCGCGTGATTGACGAGGATGAACCGAATGACGGGCCTGACACCGCGACGTCAGCGCCTTTCCCGTCCTTAATCGCCGGTCAGGCTGACAGCGCCGATCCGAGCGGTTTCACGATCACCTTCAGCGACGGCACGACTGAAAAGGTTCACGATCTGTTTCGCGTTTCGCTCAGTCAGCAGACCAATCTGCTGCTGGATCTGCTCTTTGAAACCGGCGACCTTGACCTGTTCCTGATGAAGGCGCAGCCCGACAGCGCCGGCGTTTACACCGTGCTGTCATTCGCCGTGAACCGTTCAGGCACCTCTGAATTTCTGACCAGTCCGGGCCTTGCCGCAGGCGATTATCTGATCGGGGTGGCCAGCGTCGGCTCGCTGTCCTATTACAGCCTCGAAATCAATCAGGGCCTGCCGGTGCGTACTGAAACGCCGTCGCTCAGGAAGCCTGAAGAAGCGACCGGCAAAGCAGCGCCGCCGCCACCGCCCCCCGCCACCGCCGCGCGGCGCAGGGTGATGAAGGTGGTGCGGCAATAAAAAACCCCGATCCGGGATCAGGGTGATTCGGCAGTGCATTTCGCCAGCCGGTGTGCAGCCCGCACGGACTGCACACCGGCTGGCGAAATTTCGTGTTTCCGATTGATTTATCTGACGACGCCTTCGACAGGGCTGCTCGCACTGGCGTAAAGGCGTTTTGGCATGCGGCCTGACAGGTATGCCAGGCGGCCTGCTTCAACTGCCAGTTTCATCGCTTCGGCCATCGCGCCTGCCTCGCGCGCTTCGGCAATAGCGGTGTTCATCAGCAACCCGTCAATACCCAGTTCCATCGCCAGGCACGCATCCGAAGCCGTGCCGACTCCGGCATCAACGATGATCGGCACAGCGGTAATCTGTTCGCGCAGGATGCGCAGGTTATTCGGATTCTGAATGCCCAGGCCCGAACCGATGGGCGCGGCCAGCGGCATCACGGCGGCGGCTCCGGCGTCAATCAGCTTCTTCGCCATAATCAGGTCATCGCCGAAATAAGGCAGCACGGTGAAGCCTTCCTTGACCAGAATTTTTGTGGCTTCGAGCGTGGCTTCATTGTCGGGAAAAAGCGTTCTCTGATCGCCGATGACTTCAACCTTGACCCAGTCTGAGAGGCCGACTTCGCGGGCGAGTCGCGCGGTGCGCACGGCCTCATCGGTCGTGTAGCAGCCGGCGGTGTTCGGCAGAATCGAGAACTTTTTCAGGTCAATGAAATCGAGCAGCGATGGTTGCGAGCGGTCGGTGATGTTCACGCGCCGCACGGCGACGGTAATCATTTCAGCGCCGCTGCGATTGAATGCCTCGACCATCTCTTCACTGGTGCGATACTTTCCCGTCCCGATAATCAGGCGGGATGTGAATTCACGTCCGGCAATAATAAGTTTGTGATCCATAGGTCAGTAGTAGTTGAATGATTGAATGTTGAGTTTGATGAATCAGTAAGCCGCCGCCTGTCCGGCGGGTTTGAGGCCCTTTGCCTCCTGCGCAATCCGCACGCCCGCGCTCGCGCCAAGCCTGGTTGCGCCTGCCGCAATCATTTCTCTGGCCGCCGTCAGATCCTTCACGCCGCCGGCAGCCTTGACGCCCATCTCGGCGCCGACCGTGCGCCGCATCAGTTCGATGTCGGCCACCGTCGCGCCGCCTTTGCTGAAGCCGGTTGAAGTCTTGACGAAATCCGCGCCCGCCTGTTGCGCCAGCAGGCACGCGCGAATCTTTTCTTCATCGGTCAGCAGCGCGGTTTCGATGATGACTTTGACAATGGCGCAGGCTTCGTGCGCGGCTTCGACCACCGCGCGAATGTCGCGCAGCACCGTGTCGCTGTCATTCGATTTCAGCGCGCCGATGTTGATGACCATATCAATTTCCGTCGCGCCGTCAAAAATCGCCCGCCTGGTTTCATACGCCTTCACGTCAGGCAGCGTGGCACCGAGCGGAAAGCCGACCACCGTGCAGACTTTCACCGCTGAACCGTGCAGCGCAAAGGCACAGTCCTTCACCCACGTCGGATTGACGCAGACCGAAGCGAAGCTGAAGGCGCGGGCTTCGCTGCACAGCGTTTCAATTTCAGCGCGGGCAGCTTCGGGCTTGAGCAGGGTATGGTCAATGTAACCCGACACGTCACCGCTGCCGGCGGCGGCCTGTCCCCAGGGCAGCCCGATGCGCGAAGCTCCGGCATTGATCGCGCAGGCGATGTGATGCGGGCTGCATGGCACGGCCTCGTCGCCCGCGCCGTTTTCGCTTTGCAGGCGGGCAAAAATCAGATCGGTGAGCTGCTCAACCAGCGCGTGATAATTTTGAGATGCGCCTTCCGGCATAACAGGATTCATCCTTTCAGACCAGCTCAGCACAGGCCACCGTCAGCAGCATCCCTTGCGCGGGCGTTCGTCATCGGGCGGCTGCCCGGCGAGATAACCGCGCAGAACTTCGCGCAGCACGTGCCAGGCGTGATGCGCCGCGTGAATCATCTCAGACCAGGCTGATGCAAAGGCGGCTTTCATTTCTTTTCAGGCAGCGGATTGTGCTGCGTCAGATCGGCCAGGTATGCGGCGACGGCTTTGACTTCGTCATCGCTCAGCCCGCGCATCGGGGCTTTGGTCGCCTGTGGATCAATGCTTTTCGGGTTGCGCAGATATTTTTCCCAGTCGTCGCTGCTGCGCCGGGGTGAAACGCGCAGGTCCGGGGCAATGGCCGCGAGGCCGTGCCCGTCAGCGCCGTGACAGGCCTGGCAGTTTTTGACGTAAGCCGTGTGAACTTCCTCGGTCATCAGCGGTTCGCTTTCAAGCACGGCGGCAGGCGAACCTGGTTTCCTGGCTGATGGCGCGGCGGCTTTCTCAACCGAAGTGTCAGGCGGCGGCGAGGTCGGCTCGGCCTTTGGCTCCGGCGGTTTTGTACACGCGGCCAGGCTGAGCAGCAACGCGCAAAGCAGGAGCCATCCCGGCGCGATTTTGCGCGCCAGGTTCACCACCGCGCCGCCTTTCGGCCTGCTGCCGCGCGCGTCATCATTGCCTGAAAGCTGATGTGTATGTGTGTGATTCATGCAGGTCTGAGGTCAGGAAGTGATGAAGGTCAGGCGGCAGGGTCTGAGTTCATCCGGTTGCGGCCTGGCCTCTGACGTGGCACTGATGACAGATGCCGAAAATCCGCAGACTGTGATGGGTCGGGTGAAACTCAAACTGTCGCGCGATCTCATCCTGTTTGGCTTCGATCACCTCGCTGTAAAATTCGATCAGGTTGCCGCACTTCGTACAGATCAGGTGATCGTGATGCTGATGGTTATAGTTGTGTTCGTAACGGCGACGGCCATCGCCCATCAGTTCCTCACGGGCCAGGCCGCATTCGACCAGCAGCTTGAGCGTGCGGTAGACGGTCGTGAACCCGACGGTCGGGTCTTCCTGCTTGACCAGGTTGTAAAGCTCCTCGGCGCTCGAATGGCCTTCGGTGCGCAAAAAGACTTCCAGAATCAGCTCACGCTGCGCGGTGCGTTTGAATCCGGCGCGTTTGAGGTGATCCAGAAAAATCTCTTTCTCTTTTTCCATTCCGGCTCCAGTGTTTTTGCCGCTCGATCAGGTCAGTTGCAGCGGTTTGCAGATGGCTGCGAACGGAGGAAGTCGGAATTCGGAATTCGGTAGTCGGAAGCTGAAAGCAGGATGGCAGATGACAGATGACCGGACGCAGCGAGACTGCGGCTTCTCTTCCTGCCGACTTCCGACTTCCGACTACCGAATTCCTCCGTTCACACTCACGTCAAACTCGCTACAGGCTCAGGCTGAATTCTAGCATCGCGGTCAGCCTGATGAAAGTTGTCAGTTCGCCGGGCTGCTCACTCGCACGTCCAGGTATTCCGGCACGAAGAGGCTGAACTGACCATAGACTTTCGGGTAAGAACCGGCATACATCCGCGAGCGGAAGGCAACGGGGCTGGCCTCGCCCGAGACTGCCCCTTTGTCGCTGGCATCGCGGAACCACGTCGCATCGCGGAAAAGCTGCTGCGCCTTTGCCTGCAAATCAGCGCGGCCTGTGATCTGCGCCGTCACCGCGAGCAGCGGCAACGTCATCATGCCATTCACCACCGCCGGAGTTTCGTTCTCCTTGTTCGGGCACCAGAAATAAGGCACGCCCAGCGGCAGGTATGAACCGTCAGGTTTCGATGTGCCGCCGATCAGCGCCGGACGCTGCCCCGGCTTTGCGCCGAGCAGCCAGTCAGCCACGCGCACCATAAAATCGGCGACGCGCTGATCGCCGGTTTCGCGCCAGTATTCAATCAGTCCGAGCTGCGCGTAACCGGCCCACATAAACGGCTGCGTGCAGTTGCCAATATTCGAGCCGGGCGGAATGTAATAACCCTTGCGCCCGCCGTCCTCTTCGGCCTGCACCAGCAGGTAAGCCAGCCGCTTTGCTTTTTCCAGGTAACGCACGTCGCCGCCATAACGCCACGCCGCCATCATCGCCAGCACCGGCCAGCCCACCATCCGCGATTCGCCCCAGCTCAGCGTATTGTCAAAGGTGAAGTTGAAGCGCTGCACCGCCTCAGCGCCTTCAATCGCTGACTGATGCACGGCCTCATCGCCGGTCAGTGCCCAGTAAAGCCACAGCCCTTCGATCCAGTGATGCGTAAAGATCGGTTCGCGGTAAGTGCCGTGATCGCCCTTTTCGTAATAAGCCATCCCGCGCAGGCTCCACGAATGACCCTTGTCGAGAAATTCATCGGCCTGATACTGCCCCCAGTCGGCGCGATAGCGCGACATCTCGCTGCCAAGCTGAAAGGCGCGCCGGTCGCCCGTGCGCAGAAATTCGCGCAGCATAATCCAGGGCAGATCGTAATGCAGGTTCGCGTAACCATCGCCCCATTGCAGATCGCCGAAATTGCGCCAGCCGTAATGCTCGCCCGTCTGTCGCACTTCATAAATCGAGCCGCCTTCGGTTTCATCATTCGCTTCGCGCGCGTAACCGCTCGCCAGCCAGCGCTCCATTTTGACGGCAGCCGCAGCCATCTGACGATCCTGGCTGAAGACCTGCCGCCAGTCGCGCCGTTCGACCATGACGGGCCGCACGGCTTTTGATGCGGCCACTTCAGCCGGATCAAACGACGCGGCAAACGAGCCGGTCATCGCGGCAGCATTGCGCGTGTCAGCGCCCAGATAAAACTCTGTGCTTTTCGCCCGCGCCCCGTCAAAGATGTAATAGTCACGACTGAGCGGCAGCGGCGGCAGTTCCCGGCCCGATGCACTGTGCATCGCCGCATTGTTATTTGCCGCTGAAGTGATCGTCGGCAGAATGTCAAAGCGCAGGCCGCCGGCGTCAGCCGCGAGCGCCTTCGGATAGTTCTCGGCAAATTCAGGCACGGTGATTTCAAAGTTCGGATTGTGGCTCGCCGTGGTCCCGATGCTGACGGTCGCAAAATGCCTGTCGAGTTGTTTGCCGGGACTGCTGCGCGCTTCTTCGCGCTGCGGGCGCGCTGTCGGAGAAACAGCGAGCGGCAGATTGACGCTCAACCCGGTCAGCAGCACGTGCTGCGCCGGCGGCAGTTCAGAGGCGCGGCCTGAGCCGAAACCAAAGACGCCCGTGTTGACCAGCCGAAACTGCACGCGCACGAACGGCTGCGCGGCGTAAACGTGATACCGCACGGTGAAGCGCAGCGGCGTCAGATTCGCTCCGGCACTGGTCGCGCCTTCGGGCTGAAAGCCGCCATCCTGCCGAATCACCGTGCGCAGCGGCCCGCTTTCTTCAATGCGCGTTTCACTGACCCAGGCATTCAGTCGCAGCGGCGTGACGTTTTCATCAGCGGCGAGGATGCGCTCAGAAACGGCGTGTACATTTTTGAGCGGCGCGGCCAGCGTGACCGCCTGCCCTTTGACTGAATTGATCACGGCAGTTTCACTTTCCGCCGTCAGATCGCGCACCATCGCTCCTGCCGGATGCGCAAAGCGCAGCGGCGCGCGCAGCAGAAACCAGCCCGATTCGTCCATCTTTTCGACAAAGACTTCTTCCTGGCGCGGCGTGTTTTCATCCAGCCGGTAAGCGCGTCCGGTCACCATCGTCTCGTGCGCGATCACCGCGAGGCGCGTCACGCCGGCCTCGGTGTCGTAAGAGACTTCGCTGGTATTTTCAAAACGCACTTTCATGCCGGCCTGCAAAGCCGCACTGTCGCTGACCATCACTTCCCTTTTGGCGGCAAACACCCTGCTGACAATCAACGCGGCGCGTGGCAGTTCGAGGCTGATGGTGGCCGGGCGTTTCAATCGTTCGCTGCCGTCAAGTTCAAATCCGGCCAGCAGCGCCGCGCCCTGCTTCGGCACGCGCAACCTGAGCCGCGCCGCCGCCAGTTCAATCACGCTGCCGTCAGTCGTGACCAGGCCCTTCGCGGCTTCCGAATTGCCGCCGGTCGCCAGCCGGTAATCACCCGCCGGAGCGTCAGCATCAACGAGCAGCCATTTGACCGGACGGCTGCTGTCACTGGCCGCGCCGCGCCAGCGCGACAAGACGCGAAACTGCGCCGGAACGGCTTTGCCGCTCGCATCCCTGAGCGCGAGCGTGGCCGCGTCCCTGACGTTTGCCGTCTCTTTGAGCGGCACGCCGAACGTCGCCGGACGCCGCGTGATTTTCAGCCGCAGCTCAAGCGTCGGCGGAGTCGCAGGCGCAGGCGGAAGCGTCACCGTCAGCGGCGGCTCACTCGTCGCCGCTCCGGTCATGCGCCCGCGCAGGCAGGCTGACCCGAAGGCCAGCAGCACGCCGCACAGCAGCAGCAATCCGGCAGGTCTGTTCACATTGAAGCTATGCGTCATTGGGTTCTCATCAGTGCGAGGGGCAGACATCAGCAGCCACGAATGTCCACGAATTTACACGAAAGAGCAGAAATTCAACAGGCCACGAATGACACCAGCGCACTCCACATCCTGCGGCTCAAACACGCGCTCAGAGCTGCGCGAGGCGAATGACCTGAGCATTGGCGCGCGCTTCGTCAAAGAAATGGTCCAGCTCGGCGTTGGCTTTCCGATCTTCGAGAATGCGGCTGATCTCTTCGCGCAGACGGTCATCCAGCGGGCGCGCCTGGCCGCCGTTCGCTTTGGCGCGTGGCAGCCAGGTTTCATTGTAATAACGCTCGACCTCTTCGGGTTTGACGAAGGCGAAGGAGCGAAAGCGGAATTCAACGTATTTGAGCATTTCAAGCCGGTGCCTGGCGATGTCGCGCAACGAGGCCTGGTCGAGTCCGACTTTCTGCATGCGCTCGCGGAAGGCTTCTTCTGACCTGAATTTCGTCACCAGCCCTTTGATGTAAGTTGTAATCTCATCTTCGGTCGGTTCGTTCTGCGGCGCCTTTTCGGCTTCCTGACCGAGCAGCTTCTGATCAATCAGGCGTTCGAGCATGAGCCGCTTGTTTTCCTGGCTCAGATCGAGCGGCTGCACTTCCGGGTCCAGCGCGAGCGCCCAGACCACATCGCTTTCCGTAATCAACTGCCCGTTGACGATGGCCAGCATCCGGTCGGTAATGTCAGCCCGCACCGCGAGGCCGCCGCCGACCAGTAAACACAGGGCCGCCAGCGTCAGCTTCATCTTTTTGCAATTTGAATTCAGCATCAGAATGCCTGGCCGAAACTGAAGTGAATGCGGAAGCGCGGAATTTTGAATCCGGCTTCCGTCAGTTTTCTGATCTGATCGTTGTTGAGGCCCGAACCCGTATATGGATCGCCGAGCAGATAACCCAGATCGAGCCGCACCGGGCCGAGCGGAGTCTGAATGCGCACGCCCAGACCAATCGTGTGTGAAAAGCGACTGAAATCAATTTCGCGCACGCGCTCGAACACATTGCCCGCGTCGTAAAAGCCGACCAGCCCGAACTGCCGGTAGACATTGCGCCGCAACTCAGCATTCAGCACGACCAGCGCATTGCCGCCGAGCGGGCGACTGCTCGCGGCTCCGGCCCGTGTCACCACAAAATCCTTCGCATTGACGGTCAGCGTGTCATTCACCCGCGGATCAGTCGTGCAGGCAATCAGCAGCGTCTGCACCGGAGCATCGGGCTTCGCCGGATCTTTGACATCAACCTCGCGGATGCAGTCACGCGGCCCGGCCTGCTCAAAACCAAAGCCGCGCAGCGTCGTTGAGCCGCCTGAAAAAAACCGTTCTGAAATCGGCAGCAGCGGCCCCCGGCTGCTCGCAATGTTGCGCGCCAGCCCGACGCGCACATCACCGGCCAGCACCAGCCCGCCCGAACGCGGCACGGTGTAATAAACCTGGTTTTCAGTGAAGAAGCGCAGAAACTGTTCATTGCCGCCGAGCGCCCGCGCCGCAAATGAAAAATCCAGCGTATTGTAACGGCCCGTCTTTGCGTCAAACGGATTATCGCGCCCGTCGTAAGCATACGATGACGACACGCGGGACAGCCTGATCGGCGCATCGCGGCGATCAAGCAGCACATTGCCCGCCTGCACACAACCGGCGTTGCTGGCCTGCGGATCAACCGACACCGCGCAGGTCAGGTTGGTCGTGCGCACGGTTTCATAGGTGTAACGAAACAGCAGCAGCGATCTTTCACTGAGGCGACGTTCGGCCTGCAGCAGCGCCGTGCCGCGTCGCGCCGTGAAAGCTTCGCGGCGTTCGCGCTGCGCGAGCAGCGAAAACAGCACCGGCGTCGTGAACCCGAACGGGCGCGGGTCAGTGTAAGAGAACTGACCGAGCAGGTTGCGCGCGCTGCCGCGAAACCGCAGGCTCGCGGTTGACAGGCGACCGAAAATATTCGGATCGGAAACTTCAAAAATGCCGCGCGGCCCTTCGTCCGACTGATAGCCGCCGCCATACACGATGGACCGCGACCGGCCTTCATCGAGGTCAATGATGACGTTGCGTTTGACTTCGCCGAGCGCGTTCTCTTCGCCGAGCTGTTCAGTGCGCATCTTCACCAGGCGAAAGGCGCCGGTGCCGTAAAGTTCCTGCTCGCCTGCGGTCAGCTTGTCGTTGCTGAGTCGCTCGCCGTCGTTGAATTTCAGAAAGTCGTGCACGCGCCGGTCGCTGGTGCGGCGCCGCAGGCCGAAGCGATTGATCAGCACGCGATTGATAAAGACCAGCGGCCCTTCGGTGATTTCATAAATCACGCGCACGTGCTCGCCCTCTTCATCCGTCGCCAGTTCAGCCACCTTTGCCGTCACCGTTGCTGAAGCGTAGCCGCGATCAAAATAATATTGCAGGATGCGGTTGCCTTCGGTTTTGACCTCGCTGACTGAATAGGCCGCGCCTTCCTTCAGATCAAGTTGTTTGTGCAGCGTGTCGCCGTCAACCAGCGTGTTGCCCTTGAACGCGATGTCGCTGATGAATGAACGCGGGCCTTCTTCCAGCGTGAAGATGATTTTCAGTTTGTCGTTGTCGGGACTGACGGCGCGACTGATTGAGACGCGGCGGGCGCGCCGA
>CAYWDW010000053.1:8827-13318 GCA_964457105.1 uncultured Heliobacteriaceae bacterium | reverse complement strand
GAACACCTTGGTCACGCTTTCGAGCCGGAGCAGCGATTGATGGGAGTTGGTCATCATGGTTCTTCCTTGTCACCAGAGTCGGTTAATTCAGTTCAGACGAATCCGATTGAATGAGTCGTACTGTGAAGTGTCAGACAGAATCACACGGTCGCCGACGTTGAGGCCTTCGAGAATCTCGATTTTATTGACTGAACTGCGGCCCAGTTTCACCTGCACGCGCACGGCTTCCCTGCCGCCCTCGACGTATTTGAACAGGCTGATCGTGCTGTTTTCCTGGCCGAAGGCCGGGCGCGGCATATTCAGCACGTCGCGCAAACGTTCCAGTTCAATCGTGCCGTCCACGCTCAGATCAGGCACGGCGCCTTTCGGCAGTTCGCCGTTGAGTTGCACGTCAACGGTGCGCGTGCCCTGCGTCGCGCCGGGGTCAATGCGAATGACGCGGCCTTCGATGATGCCGTTGCGCGTGTCAATCTGCGCGGGCTGACCGATGGCGATGTCTTTGGCCTGGGTCTCAGCGATTTTGACTTCGGCCTTGAGCCTTGACGGATCGGCGACGCGGGCAAGCTGAGTGCCGATGGCCACCTGCTGCCCGACCTGCACCGGAACTTCCTGCACGACGCCGTTGATGCCGGCTCTGACTTTCAATGAATCAAGCTGCTTGCGGCGCAGTTCGTAAAGCGCCTCAAGCTGCGCGACGCGGGCCTTGTAAACAGCCGTCTGCGCTTCGATGGATTTGGTGCCGATCTCCAGGCGCTCCTGTTCAATGCGATTGCGGGTGGCGAGTTCGTCGGCCTGGCTTTTCGACTGTTTCAGAATCAGGTCTGACACGAGGCCTTCTTTGGCCAGCGTTTCGTTGGCTTCGGCCTGCAGTTTCGAGCGCGTGAAATCGGCGCGCACGGTCGCGGCCTGGGCCTGCTGATTGAGCCGCTGACTTTGAAGCTGAACTTCCTGGTTGCGCAGTTCGGCTTTGGCCGCGTCCACCTGAGTTCGGGCGTCAAGCACATCGCGCTCGATTTCAGGATTGCTCAGTTCAATCAGCACGGTGTCGGCCCTGACGACCGCGCCGGGTTTGACGTTGCGCTTTTCGATGCGTCCGCTGACGGTGGCGGGAATCCAGCGAATCTCTTCCGGCACGAGCGTGCCGATGCCGCGCACGTTGCGCACCATTTCGTTGCGCACCACGTCGCCGGCATACACCGTCCCGGCGTCAATGCTCGGCGCCGCCGGTTTGAGTTTCGATAAGCCGACCGTCGCGCCGCTGATGACGGCGATGGTCAGAATGACGTAGAGAATGCGACGAATGCGTTTATTACGTTTGACCTTGTCACTGCGTGGAACGTCCATATGATCCTCCGCCAGTCTTCATTCCAATTGCCGTGCCAGACGTGAATTGTAAAGCGCGGTAAGGACATAGCTTCAACGAATGCGCCGCGCAACTCAATCCGGTGTCCGCTGCCGGGAATGGATTTTCCCAAAAGCGGACGGTGAATTCTGGCCTGATCTTCAGCCACGTTTATTCAGGGCCGCGTCTGAATCAGCCGCCCAGGATTGCCAATGACCGCGATTGATGGGTAGACTGGCGCCGTTCACGTTTTGACCGTCACCAAAGCTTTCTCATCCGCCAACGACAGGAGCCACCGATGAAACAATCAGTTTTGATCTGTCTCTTTGCGACCTTCACGATCTGCGCCTTCGGGCAGGATCCACCGCCGCCCCCGCAACCCGCCGGGCAGGAACGTCCGACAGGCTTTCCCGGTCAGCAGTCGGCTGAACCGAGACCTTATGACCGCGTGATTACCAAAGACGCCAAATCCGACACCGGCGTGTTCACCGTTCATCGCATCAAGGAGAAGTGGTATTACGAAATTCCGAAAGGCGAACTGAACAAGGAATTCCTCTGGGTCAGTCAGATTGCCAAAACCACGCTCGGCGTTGGTTACGGCGGCCAGGCGATGGGCAATCGCGTCGTGCGCTGGGAACGCCGCGACAATCGCCTGTTCCTGCGCAATGTGTCTTATGAAGTCGTCGCTGATCCGCATCAGCCGATCAATAAAGCCGTCAAAGCCGCCAACAATGACGCCATCATAATGGCCTTCAACATTGAAGCCTTCGGCAGGGATGATTCGTGCGTGATTGACGTGACGCGGCTCTTCACGACCGAAGTCACCGAACTGAGCGCGCGGGCGCGGCTGCGCGCTCGCGGCTTCGACGCCACGCGGTCATTTGTCGAGCGCATCGTCTCGTTCCCTGAAAACATCGAGGTCGAAGCCACGCACACCTTCACCAATCCGCCTGACCTGGCCCCGACGGCAGGCGCTCCGGCACCGCCAAATCCGTTTCAGTCGCAGGGCATGGGCACGGGCAGCGCTTCGGTCGTCATGCATTACAGCATGGTCAAACTGCCTGAGAAGCCGATGAAGCCGCGCCTGTTTGATGAGCGCGTCGGTTATTTCTCGGTGCGACAGACCGATTACGGGCAGGATGAACACCGCGCGCCGCAGCGGACTTACATCACGCGCTGGCGGCTCGAAAAGAAAGACCCCGGCGCGGCGCTTTCAGAACCGGTCAAGCCGATCATTTATTACGTGGACCCGGCGACGCCGACCAAATGGATTCCGTTCATCAAACGCGGCGTCGAATCGTGGCAGTCGGCGTTTGAAGAAGCTGGCTTCAAAAACGCGATTCTCTGCCGCGAGGCTCCGGCGGACGACCCGCAATGGAGCGCCGAAGACGCGCGTTATTCAGTGATTCGCTGGCTGCCTTCGACGATTGAAAACGCCGTCGGCCCGCACGTTCACGACCCGCGCACGGGCGAGATTCTGGAATCGGACATTCAGTTCTATCACAACGTCATGAACCTGTCGCGCGACTGGTATTTCACGCAGGTCGGCCCGCTCGATCCGCGCGCGCAAAAACTGCCGCTGCCCGATGAACTGATGGGCGAACTGGTGCAGTATGTCGTGGCGCACGAAGTCGGCCACACGCTCGGCTTTCAGCACAATATGAAAGCGAGTTCGATGTATCCGGCTGAAAAAGTCCGCGACCGCGAATGGGTCAGCCGGATGGGTCATACGCCGACGCTGATGGATTATTCGCGCTTCAACTATGTCGCGCAGCCCGAAGACAAAATTGACGTGAAAGACCTGATTCCGAAAATCGGCCCGTATGACAAGTGGGCGACGATGTGGGGCTACAAACCGATTGACGAAGCCGCGACCGCCGCTGATGAAAAGCGCACGCTTGATGAATGGGCGCGGGCGCAGGATAAGACGCCCTGGCTGCGCTTCACGACCGACAACTCGCGCGGCGCTGATCCGGGCGAAAACACCGAAGCGGTTGGTGACGCTGACGCTGTGGCTTCAACCACCCTCGGCCTCAAAAACCTGGAGCGCGTCTCAAACATGCTGCTCACGGCGACGACGCACACCGGCGAACCTTACGACGATCTCGCAGAACTTTATGGCCGCCTGCTCGGTCAGTGGGTGCTGGAGATGAATCACGTCACGCAGGTGGTCGGCGCGTTCAATTCGCAGCAGAAACACGGCGGGCAGGACGGCGTGCTGTTCGTGCCGGTGCCGAAGGAACGGCAGCAGGCGGCGGTGAAATTCCTCGCCGACAAAGCCTTCACGACTCCGGCGTGGGCGCTCAAGCCCGAAGTGCTGCGGCGCATCGAATCAAGCGGCGCGCTTGAACGGGTGAAGCTGTCGCAGCAGCGCGTGCTGTCATCGCTGCTCAGTTCAGCGCGATTTGCGCGCCTGGTCGAACAGGAAGCGATGGATGGCGCGGCGGCTTATCGTCCGGTTGATTTTCTGGCCGACGTGCGCCGGGGCATCTTCAGCGAAATCGAAGGCGCAGGCGCGATCAGGATTGACGCTTATCGGCGCAACCTGCAGCGCGCTTACATTGACCTGATGGGCGACAAGCTCAACGGGCGCGTGGCCGTGACGGACGATCAGCGCCCCCTGATTCGCGGTGAACTGCGCGCGCTGAGCGCCGATGTGACCAGAGCGCTCGCCCGCGCCACTGACCGCACATCGCGGCTGCACCTCGAAGACGTGCGCGATCAGATTGCCAGGGTCCTCGATCCGAAATTCGCCGCCCCCGCGCCGGCCACTACAACGGCGCTGCCCTTCGGCAGAGTCGCCGCGGATGACGCAGATGAAAACGGCGCAGTCGGCTGCTGGCACGATTACGCCATTCGCCTGCCACGCCAGTAATGCGCGGATCATAACCACAGGGCGCAGGGGCACTTCAATGTCCCCTGCGCCATAGCCGACAACCCGGATCACAAGGAGCAACAACAAGGAGCAAACAAGAAGCAAACAAGGAGCGCAGGCGTCCCGCCTGCCCGTGCGCGTTAAAGACGCCTTCAGCGAAATACAGGCAAACAAGGAGCGCAGGCGTCCCGCCTGCCCGTGTTCGTTAAATACGCCTTAAGCGAAAAAAAGGCCGGCGGGAAGCCTGGGCGCCTTGTTGCTACAGTTTTTAGCT
>CAYWDW010000053.1:0-8817 GCA_964457105.1 uncultured Heliobacteriaceae bacterium | reverse complement strand
ATGTCAAGCAGAGGCCAACAAGGGACAAGGAGTAAAACAAGGAGCGCAGGCGTCCCGCCTGCCGGTGTTTCGTTAAAGACGCCTTCAGCGAAATACAGGCAGGCGGGACGCCTGCGCTCCTTGTTGCTCCTTGTGATCGCTCCTTGTTTGCGCTCTGTAAATTGCCCTTGAACGGGCAGGCAAGCACTGAACTTTATGCTAGACTCAGCGGGTATGAGCCAAGCCAGAGTTCTGATTGTTGATGACGAGCAGTCGGCCCGCGAAGGGTTAAGCGAAATCGTGTCGGCCTGGGGTTACGAAACCAGGACGGCTTCGGACGGGCAGGAAGCGTTGCAGGTGGCGGCGGATTTTGTCCCGGCGGCCATCGTGACTGACATTCGCATGCCGAGGCTGGACGGGTTCGCGCTGCTCGCCAGGTTGCGCCAGGAGCTGCCTGAAACCGCGGTCATCCTGCTGACCGGACAGGCCAGCGTTGAAGATGCCGTGCGCGCCGTCAAGGAAGACGGAGCTTATTACTATTTTGAAAAGCCGATCAACACGCGGCAGATGAATGTCGTGCTGCAGCGCGCCATCGAACAGCACGCCGCGCAGCGCGAAAATGCCGTGCTGCGGCGACAACTGCGCGATCACGGCGTGTACGGCAAACTCGTCGGCAATTCGCATGCGATGCGGCTGGTTTACAACGTCATCGAACAGGTCGCGGGCACTTCTGTGTCAGTGCTGATTACCGGCGAATCAGGCACGGGCAAGGAAGTTGTGGCCAACACGCTGCACAACCTCAGCCCGCGCGCGCAGAATCCGTTTGTCGCCATCAACTGTTCGGCGATTCCCGAAACGCTGATGGAATCGGAACTCTTCGGTCACGAAAAGGGCGCGTTCACCGGGGCGATTACGCGCCGCGAAGGCTGTTTTGAACTCGCCAGCACGGGCACGCTGTTTCTGGATGAGATTGCGGAAATGCCTGCCGTGCTGCAGGCCAAGCTGCTGCGCGTGCTCGAAGATCGCAAGGTGCGCCGTCTCGGCAGCACCCGCGAAGTCCCGGTTGACGTGCGCGTCCTGGCCGCCACCAACAAGGATCCGCACGAAGCCGTGCGCAGGGGCGAACTGCGCGAAGATCTGCTTTACCGCCTCAATGTCATTCACGTTCAGTTGCCGCCGCTGCGTGAACGCCGCGACGACCTGCCGCTGCTGACGCAGCACCTGGTTGACGAAATGCGCGAACGCCATCAGCGCGAAGCCCGCATCGTGTCGCCTGAAGTGCTGGAAATTTTTGCGCGCCATATGTGGCCCGGCAACGTGCGCGAATTGCGCAACGTGATCGAACACGCCGTCATCATCTGTGAAGGCCAGTGCATCGAAAAACAGCACCTGCCGCCGCAACTGCTCGACGGTCGCCCGCTCGCTTCCGAAGACACCATCACCTTCCCGGTCGGCATTCCGCTGGATGAAGCCGAACGCCAGTTGATTCTCAAAACGCTGATCAAGACCGGCAACAACAAAACCCGCGCCGCCGACCTGCTCAACATCAGCCTCAAGACGCTGCACAACAAACTGAAGTCATACCGCGAATCTGACGGCGACGAATAAGCCTGTGAACCGGGACCGGCCTGACCTGTCCGGGCCAGGCTTCAGGGGCAGCCGGGTTCACTTTTTGAGCAGCATCGCCAGCGCAATCGCAAAGCCGATGACGATGACCGCGCCGCGCGCATATTCACGACCGAGGCGGCGCGCAACTCCGGCGCTGCAATAACCGCCAAGCGTCGCGCCCGCCATCATCAGAAAGGTTTCAGGCCAGACGACCAGCCCGGCCCTGGCGAAATAGAGCGCGGCAATGAAATTGATGACAAAGCCGAACAGGTTTTTCAATCCGTTCATTTCGTGAATGTCGGTCAGCCCGATCAGGCCCAGATTCGCCAGCATCACGATGCCCATGCCTGCGCCAAAGTAGCCGCCATAAGTGGCCGCCAGAAGCTGAAAGATCATGGCCTGCCACATCCAGCGCCGCGAAGCTTCGGCGCGCGGTGGTTTGTCAGGCCGAGGCTCGCCCCGCCGGCCACGCAGCCATCGCTGCACCGGCCCCTGAATCATAAACAGCAGCGTGGCAAACAGAATCAGCAGCGGCACCATCCGCTCGAAGGTCTTTTCAGGAGTCAGGCGCAGCAGCATCGCGCCGATCAGCCCGCCGATGATGCTGGGCACGAGCAGCGCAAAATACCAGCGCGGGCTGTGCCTGATTTCATGCCGGAACCCCCACGCGCCGCTCAGGCTGCCCGGCCACAGCGCAAAGGTGTTGGTCGCATTGGCGCTGATCGGTGACAGGCCCTGCCAGATCAGCGTCGGAAACGTGACCAGCGTGCCACCACCGGCCACCGCATTCATCATTCCGCCAATAAACCCGGAACCGAAAATCAGCACGATATGTAATGAATTCACCGTCGCAACCCGCTCCCTTTCCCTTCAGATCAACGCTGCGGCATAGTAAACGCTCGCTGCTGACAACGCAAAAATGCCGCTCCGCTGCGGACCCAGGCGCGCGCAAAAAGCTGCCGGACACGCAAGCCAGGCTGTGTTACTGATCGGCGCTGAGGTTGAGGCGTGCGAGTTTCAGTTGCAGGCCGCGCCGGGTCATTTCCAGTTCGCGGGCGGCGCGGGTGATGTTGCCGTTGTGTTTGCGCAGCACTTCGGTGATGAAGACTCGTTCGAGATGTTCCATCGCTTCATTAAGCGTCATGTTCTGCCAGAAAAAGTCTCCGGCAGCGGCGGACCCGGCGGCGGAATAAGAAACAGCCGGAGCCGTGCGGCGCAGTTCAGGCGACAGGTGATTGGGTGTGATGAAGGTGTTGTCTTCGGCGCGAGCCACGACGCGCTGAATTTCATTGGTCAGTTGCCGCACGTTGCCCGGCCAGTCGCACACCATCAGCAGGTCCAGCGCCTGCGGGCTGATCTGAATCTCGCGGCGTCCGAACTTTTCAGAGTAATGCCGGATGTAATGATTGACGATGGCCGGAATTTCAGAACGCCGTTCGCGCAAGGGCGGCACCGGCAGGCGAATGACATTCAGGCGGTAATACAAATCCTCGCGGAAGCGTCCGGCGGCCACCATCTCTTCAAGGTCAGTGTTGGTCGCGGCAATGACGCGCACGTCAACCCGCGTCGGGCGATGTTCACCGAGCGGCTGAATTTCGCCTTCCTGCAAAAAGCGCAGCAGCTTCGGCTGAATCTCCAGCGGCAGATCACCGACTTCATCCAGAAACAGCGTCCCGCCTTCAGCCGCGCGGATGACGCCCGCTGAATCCGCCACCGCGCCGGTGAAAGCGCCGCGTTTGTAGCCGAATAAAAATGCGTCGGACAATTCCTTCGGCACCGCGGTGCAGTTGAATGGCACAAAGACTTTTGAGCGGCGCGACGACACGGCGTGTACGGCGCGGGCGACGAGTTCCTTGCCCGTGCCTGATTCGCCGGTGACCAGCACGGTCACATCGGACGAACGAATCTTGTAGAGTTCCTCGACGAGGCGCGACATCGCCGGACTTGAATGAATAAACCCGCTCATCAGGCCCTGCGCCGCCGCCGCCGCCGCTTCAAAGCTGTCCTGGCCGGAGCCTTCCTTGTCCTGCAACGCGCAGGTGTTGAGGCCGAGTTCGACGACGCGCAGCAGCGGCTCGATTGAAAGTCCGCACGGCAGCGTTGCTGAATGGCGCGGCGCGACCAGAATGGTGGCGGGCAGCGCGCGCGTCGGTTTGAGACTGAGGATTGACAGGTTGTGCTGCGCGGCCAGGTCTTCGCGTTCGGCGCTGCTGCCGGCGCGGCGCAGCAGTTCGACGAGTTCCAGGCCGTCAGCTTCAGACCAGCCATGGACCGTGACGAGGCGCTGCGGTCCCGCTTCGCGGCGATGCGGTTCGGCAATCAGCACGCGGCGGGCCGGTGTTTCTTCGCGGATCGCTGAAGCCAGTTCGCGCAGCAGCAGTTCACGCGAGGCGACGGCTTCGCTCAGGCGCAGCGTCAGCATTTGAATCAGCGCGGCGACCTCGTCCTGCCGGGCCGGCACGCTGCGGTCAAGCCGACTCAGCGCCGCTTCAGCGCGGGCGAGCGCCTGAGCCGCGCCCAGTTGCTGAAAACTCTCAACCGCCTGCGTCAGATGTTCGGCGGCGCGTTCGGGCTGCGAGGCAGCATAAGTTTCGCCCAGCAGGTAATGCGCCAGCGAGCTGCGGTACACATCGCCGAGCATTTCAAAGATTGACACGCACCGGCCAAAGTGATGCGCCGCCCGCGCCGTGTCGTGCTGCCTGAAGGCCATCAGGCCGTGCAGCCGCTGCGCTTCGCCGCTGATCGCCAGGTCTTCGGGCGAATCCTGTGTCTCTTCGGCCAGGGTCTGCAGCGCGGCGGCGCAGTCATCAGTCCGGCCTGCTTCAAGCATCGCTTCAGCCAGCAGCAGCCGCGATTCACAAATCGCCTGACGGTCGCTGATGCGTTCACCGAGCGCAAGCGCCTGCTGCGCCTCAGTGAGCGCGCGCGCCGGATCGTTCATCGTCAGGTGACACTGACTGAGCGTGCGCAGCGCCTGGCCTTCGTACCACTTGTTGCCGTTTTCCCTGGCGATGTTGACGGCGCGGTCAAGCAGTTGCTGCGCTTCATCGAGCCGCCCCTGCAACAGCCGCAGTTCGCCAAGCGAATCCAGAATCATCGGCACGCGGGCCTGCCGTTCATCGGCTTCATCGGCAATCGCCAGCGCGCGTTCCAGCGCCTCCTGCGCGCGCGGCCATTCACCGACGAGCGTCAGGTTGATGCCCAGATTGTTCCAGCCGTCAATCGCGTTCGATTTATGCTCGGTCGTCTCGAAATAGCTGATCGCCTTTTCCAGATGGCGAATGCCGTCGTGCGGTCGTTTGAGAAACCAGCACGAACCGGCCATGTTGATGTAAATCTTGCCGAGCAGATAAGACGCCGGATGATCGCCAATCAGCGTGCGCGCCTGCTCAAAGTTTTCGAGCGCGGCTTCCCAGCGGCCTTCATAAAAATCGGCCATCGCCACCGCAAACCAGGCTTCGGCGAGGCCGCGCCAGTCGCCGGTGTTGCGAAAATGCTCCAGCGCCTTGCGGGCGTGATCGCGGGCGATGGTGTATTCGTTGATGCTGCGATAGACGCGCGCCAGCGCCGTCAGAATGGTGCCGATCTGTTCGTCCGATTCGTGTTCGACGGCTTCGCGCAGGGCGGCATGCAACACCGCAATCGCCTTCGGGTGATCGCCCGTGTAATTGCACGCCAGGCCGATGTGCGTGCGCACACACGACAGGGCGGCGGCGTCGAGTTCAGCGCGGGCCTCAGGCGATTCATACCGGGCAACGGCATCGAACGATTCGCGGTAGCGGCCCTGCATTTCAAACGACAGCGACAGCGCACACCGCGCCCGCGCAATCAGCGAGGCGTCATGGCGCGCCGCCTTCAGCAGCGTCGCAATGCGTCGCTGCGCCTCGCTGGCCTGCCCCTGATCGAGCAGCAGCCGCAGCTCTTCGAGTTCAGTGTGAAGCGCGGAACCGGCTTGCCCTGAAAGCGACCGTAACCGGGCGCTGGCAAAATCAATCACGCCTGAACCGGCGTCGCGCTTTTTCCGTTCGGTTTCAGGATCGGGGATGAGAGGGCGTCTGTTCATGCGGGTGATAAGGCAGAGTCGGACTGCCTGAATTCAATGTTTCAGGAAGACAGTTTCGTATGAGCCGCGCAGCCTGAAGCCGGCGCGACGATAGAGTGATTGTGCGGCGTGGTTGCGTTCATTGACCAGCAGGCAGACCGAACGTGACGGCGTCAGCAGATGACGATTGAGCCACGCCAGGCAGCGCAGGCCGTGACCTTTGCCGCGCTCCTGCGGGTGTACATAGATGCCTTCAAGGTAGATTGTTTCGGGCGTGTCAGCCACCACATCGGCCTTGAAAATCAGCCGCTCGTCAGTCTTCAGAATCCAGACGCGGCTCAGTTCGATGCGCCGCGCGCAGCGTTGCAGATAACCGTCAGGATCGGTCTTCAGCGGATTGACACCGCTTTCGATTTCAGCCACCTGGGCGTGCGCTTCAGCGACCTGCATCAGATCGTCACCGGTGGCCAGGCGCAAACGGCTGACGGCTTCGGCCTCCGCGACCGGGTGACGCTGCTCAAAGAGCAGTTCACGACACAGCAGGTGCGGCACGGCGCGGCGACGGAAATAATGCTGCCGGAAGCGTTCGACTTTTTTCTGCTCGCCAATGATCGTGTGCGTGCGCGGTTCGGCTTCGGCGAGTTCGGCAAAAGCAGCGAGCGCGGCTTCGCTGCGAGTTTCAAGCAGCGTCAGATGACCGATCAGCGCGACGCCCTGCAACCGACCCCGGCTGTTGCGCCAGGCATAAAACGCGCCGCGATTGAGCGCACTGTCAAGCCCGTTGTCACGGATCAGGCCGGACATAATGACCGTGTGCAGCGGACGCCGCGCCAGAAACCGCAGGACTTCATCCTCCTGGCCGCCGCGCAGGCGCTGAAGTGACGCACCGGAGCGCACGGCAGAAGCTGGCAATCCGGCGGTCACCGGCTGCTGCAGGCAGGACAAGATCGAAGAACCGGGAATGCTGTATCTCATTGCAGTCAGGCGTCACGTTCAGATCGTGATGCGCCCAGGGGTTAATAGCCAGGATAATCGCGGCCATCATCAGGCCGGGCGGGCATTGCCGTCGTCGCATCGCCGTTGCGCTGCGCGGCCTGCGAAGTCACAAAGGCATCAGCCGCCAGCACACCGTCTGCCGCCAGCACGCCGTCTGCCGCCAGCACGCCGTCTGCCGCCAGCACGCCCGTGCTGATAAAATACAGGCCACCGCCGAGCGGCCCGCCCAGACTGGTCAGAATGCTGTTGCTGATCTGAATCCCATCAGAAAGCAGGGCGCGGTCGAAGGAGAAGACGCCGTTGGCAAAGACCAGACTGTCAGACACCAGCACGCCCTGATTGTAAACGCGCTGGTAACGTGTCATCAGGCCAAATCCGGTCAGGAAAGTGTGTCCGACGACGATGCCCTGCGCCCAGGGAAACGTGTAGCCGCTGATCGTGGTCCAGAGAACCGGCGGTTCACCGAGGCTCAGCAGCGGCGCGCCCAGGCCGGTGCCCGGAGCCAGATCGCGGCGAATCAGTCTGGCCAGTCGCACAGCGCCTTCGATGTTGATCTGCCCGGCCCCCTGCTCCAGCGTGTTGAAGCCGGCGAGCGGCTGCGCCGTGTACATCAGAATCGCCTTGACCAGATTCGGCGTCAGCGTCGGATTGGCTTGCAGCATCAGCGCCACCGTCCCGGTCACCACCGGCGTCGCCACCGAAGTGCCGTTCAGCACCATCATCATTCGTTCCGGGTCGGTGCTGACGTTGGCGTTGAGTTGCGGGTATTCATTGACGAGCGCGTTATGCGCGTAATCGGCCATCGCCGCGATAACCTTGTTGCCCGGCGCGACGAGTTCCGGCTTGATCAGATTATCGTGACGACGAACGCCCAGCGCGTCAGTCCGGTAACTGCGTGTCGGGCCACGTGAGCTGTAGGTCGTCACCACGTCATCCCCGCGAAAATCAGTGCCGAAGGTATTCGAAGCTCCGACCGTGATAGCCGAGGGTTCGATGCCTGGCGAATGAATCATCCCGTAAACCTTGCGCCCCTCGGCATCGCGGCCATTGTTTCCGGCGGCAGCCACGACGACCACGCCCGCATCAACCAGTTTGCGCACCGCCCGACAGATCGGGTCGTTGCGAAAGGAATCCACCGCCGGCATCCCCAGGCTGAGATTGACGACCCGGATGTTATAAGTCGCCCGATTGGTCAGGACCCAGTCGAGCGCGCGCAGGACGCTTGAAATACTGCCCCGGCCTGCGGCATCGAGCACCCGCAGGTTGATGAGTTGCGCGTTCGGCGCAATGCCCAGGTAAGCGGCGTTCGCAATCAGGCCGTTGCCCGCCGCGACCGAAGCGACGTGCGTGCCGTGACCGTACCGGTCGTGTTCGGATTTTTCATTTTCAGGGCTGACGAAATCCAGGCCTCTGATGACGCGCTTGTGATTGCTGCGGTCGCGGAAGGATTTATGTTCGTCATCAATGCCTGAATCCAGCACGGCAATGCCGATGCCGGTGCCGTCAAGTCCTGCACTCGCGCCGACGCCTTCAATGAATCCGCGTGCGGCATCGGCCCCGGTCGTCAGCGAAATGTGACCGAGCGACCGGACTTCACGATCCGGCACGAGAAAGGCCACATCATCAAGTCTCGCGAGGTCCCGAATCGTCGCGGGCGGCAGTTCAAGCGTTCTCGAATTGAGGTTCTCAAACGTATCTTTGGTCAGCACTCCGGCGCGACTGAGGACCTGCTGCGCGGCAGGGCCAGGCTGCCGGTTCAATTGCAGAATCACACGCTCTGCGGAACCTGTCGGCTGGCTGATTTTTGGTTTGAGGTCATCGGCGATCTTGTCATCGCCTTCCGACACCACCCGGCGCGGCGGCGTGCGGCGCGGCGCGGGATTATCAACCGGCCGTCCGCGCTCGCGCCCGGATTGCGCTTTGATGTCGGGCAGCATCAGCCCGGCCCCGGCCAGGACCGCAGCCAGTAACCACGCCGTGAAGCGCCTGTGAGTGACGAGGAGATCAGTGACAACTTTCATTTTGCTTACCCGGTGCTGGTCAGTAATTCAGTCGGTCAGTAATTATTCCGCGCCTGTCGGAATGTTTCCTGTGAATGCGAACAGGGGAATGCGGAATGCGGAAGTCGGAAGTCGGTAGCGAGATGGCAGATGACAGATGACAGGAAGCAGCGAGACTGCGGCTTCTCTTCC
>CAYWDW010000052.1:0-13548 GCA_964457105.1 uncultured Heliobacteriaceae bacterium | reverse complement strand
GACATTCGCCCAGATCGGCGCGAATGTCTTCGAGCGTTTCACCGGCATACTTTGTTTCCGGCACAGCATCGCCGGCCAGTGACGCCTCACCAAACAGGGATGAAGCAGGCGGTTCTGATATTTTACGGGGCATGGTCTTCACCGGTTCAGGATGGGACATCGCGGCAGCAGGCGCGGGCACTTCAGAAACCGGCGTTGATGAAACTGCGGCCTGTTCAGGATGCTTTGCGGCCTGCCCAATCACTTCAGCCGGAGCCTGAGCAACAGGCGGCGCGGGCGGATTTTTTTCGCCAATGTGCGTCAGGCCCATTTCGCGGTAGTAGCGCAGATGCTCAGCCGCCTGCCCGATCAGTTCGCGTAATTCGTCGTGCGGATTCATTGTTCTTCAGTTGCTGCGCCGCAACTGCGCAATTTCATCAAGCACGCGCTCGGCCAGCGCGCGTTTGCTTTGCAGCGGCAGTTCAAGGCGTGATCCGTCGCGGCGCAGAATCGTCGCGGCGTTCGTCTCAACATCGAAGCCGGCATCCTGGCGCAGAATGTCGTTGGCCACGATCAGGTCCAGATTCTTCTGCTTCATTTTGCGTTCGGCAGCTTCAATCAGTTCACGCGATTCAGCCGCAAAGCCGCACACCACGCGCCCGTTGCGCTGCGCGTCAGCCGCGACTGCGCCGATGATGTCTTCAGTCGGTTCAAGTTCAATCGTCAGGCGGCTGTCGCCCTGCTTTTTGATCTTGTGTTCAGCGCGACTGACCGGACGAAAATCCGCCACCGCCGCGCAGCCAATAAAGACCGTCGCCTCGTGCAGGCGGCTCATCACGGCCTGATACATTTCAGCCGTCGAACGAACATTGATGGTTTCAACTTCAGCCAGCGGTTGCAGCTTCGTCGGCCCTGAAATCAGCGTGACGCGCGCCCCGCGCGCCTGTGCCGCTTCAGCGAGCGCATAACCCATCCGGCCTGACGAACGATTGGTGATGAACCGCACCGGGTCAAGGTCTTCAACCGTCGGCCCGGCAGTGATGATGATATGTTCGCCCGCCAGGTCACGTAATCCAGGCTGTGCAATCCGAGCTGTTCGATTGGCGATGATTTCAAGGGCGCGGGCAACGATGCGCGCAGGTTCAGCGAGGCGGCCCACGCCGGTTTCACCACACGCCTGCCAGCCCGCTTCGGGATCAGCGAAATGAACGCCGCGTGCGTGCAGCAGTTTCAGATTGCCCTGCGTCGCCGGATGATTCCACATCTCGACATTCATCGCAGGCGCAATCAGCACGGGGTTCGTGTTGGAAAGATAGACCGTCGAAAGAAAATCATCGGCCAGACCGCAGGCAAACTTCGCCAGGATGTTTGCCGTCGCCGGAGCCACAAGCAGTAAATCAGCTTCGCGCGCAACGGCGATATGTTCGATGACCGCGTGATCGGGCCGGTCGAACATTTCAGTAATCACCGGCTGACCCGACAGAGCTTCAAACGTCAGGGGCCGCACAAATTCGGTTGCGTGGCGCGTCATCACCACGCGCACCTGCGCTCCGGCCTGCTGCAATCCGCGCAGGATTTCAGCCGCCTTGTAAGCTCCGATGCAACCTGTGACGCCGAGCAGGACTTTCATAACGAGGCGAAAATCACAAAGCGCAGGCAATCGGGAAAGAAGCCGCGCCGCAGAAAGAACGTTCAGATGGTGGCTGACCGTGCTTTTCTGCGGCGCCGGTTTTCAGCGTTGCCTGGCTGTTTATTTTTCCTTGCCCTTCTGAATCTCGAAATTGACCATCCCGCGCTCAACTTCAGCGAGCGCCAGGCGGGTCGGTTTCGCGCCCTGAATTTCAACGCGCGGGCGGGCGCCTTTCATAATCTGTTTGGCGCGGCGCGCGGCAATCAGGATTTTGCGATACTTGCTGTCAATGGTGGTCGTCATTCCGGTTGTGTTCTCCTTTGCCATTCTGTGGTGTCATCGTTCGGCAACGGACTTGCCGAAGGTTTCAATAATCTGTTCGGCGCTTTGCGCGCGGCGGTGACAACGGCAACGCTCAGCTCTGATGATGGACATCAGTTCCTGCGCCGCGTGTTCCAGCTCATCGTTGACGATGAGGTAATCAAAATTGCGGTAATGTTCGAGTTCGTGGCGGGCATTGCGCAGCCGCAGTTCCAGATCATCGCGGTGATTGGCCCCGCGACATTCCAGCCGCTCAACCAGCGCCTGATAGGACGGCGGCAGAATGAAAATGCCAATCGCATCGGGAAAGAGTTTGCGCGCGTTTTCAGCGCCCTGCACATCAATCACCAGAATCACATCGGTGCCGTCAGCGCGCATCTCCTCGACGGCGCGGCGGCCCGTGCCATACAGGTTGCCGTGAACTTCGGCCCATTCGAGAAATTCGCCGCGCGCGATCATCGCCCTGAATTCATCTGCCGAGACGAAATGATAATGCACGCCGTGCTGTTCGCCTTCGCGGGCCGCGCGCGAAGTGTAGGAAACCGACACCCGCACCCGCTTCATCCGCCGCAGCGTCTCGCCGACCAGCGTCGTTTTGCCCGCGCCTGACGGAGCCGAAACGATGATCAGATTGCCTTTCATCTCACTCAACGTTGTTGGCCTGCTCGCGCAGCTTTTCGACTTCGGTTTTGATTTCAATGGCGGCATCGCAGATTTCAAGTTCAGACGATTTCGACAGCACCGTGTTGGCTTCGCGGTTGGTTTCCTGCAACAGAAAATCGAGCTTCTTGCCAATCTCACCATTCGCGCTGAGCAGTTCGCGCAACTGCGCGATGTGACTTTTCAGCCGCGCAATCTCTTCGCTGATGTCGCTGCGTTCAGCCAGATAAGCGACTTCCTGCGCCAGTCGCGTTTCATCAATCGTCACATTTTCGAGCAGTTCAGCCAGCCGCTTTTTCAGCTTGTCACGAATCGCTTCAGTGATCGCGCCGGAGTTGGCTTCGATGACGGTCAGCGCTGTTTCAATCCGGCCCACGCGGGCGAGCAGTTCCTTCTGCAATTCGTGGCCTTCGACGGCGCGCATTGCCACGAGCGCCGTCAGCGCCTGCGTCAGCGCCGCTTCAATGCCCTGCGCCACTTCATCGCTGAGCTTACCCGCCTCAGTCACCGGCAGCAGCACATTCGGCAGCCGGGCCATCGTCGCCAGGTCAGCTTCGCCCGCCAGCCCGAATTCATCGCGCATTGTTTTGAGCGCCTCCAGATAACCGCGAATCAGCGGGCGGTTGAGTTCATAAGCCGAATCAGCCGTCTGCGTGAAACTGAGCGTCACATCCACACGCCCGCGCGAGACCGCCGCCTGCACCTGCTTTTTGAGCGGAATTTCCAGCGCCGCCAGTTCCTGCGGCGCGCGCCAGTGAATGTCCAGATTACGATTGTTGACCGAACGCATATCAACCGTGACCTTGAATGTCTCGCCGGTCACTACTCCCTGTCCGTAACCTGTCATGCTTTTGATCATTTGCTTTTATCCATTGACGGTTCAGCTACTGACTACTGACAACTGACTGCTGACTTCTTCTTCAGCAAACTGCAGGTCATACAGTCTGCGGTAGATTCCATTGCGCGCCATCAGTTCCTGGTGCGTGCCGGTTTCGGCGATGCGTCCGGCGTCCATGACGATAATCCGGTCAGCGCGGCGCACGGTTGACAGGCGATGCGCAATGACGATGGTGGTGCGTCCGGTCATCAGATTGTTGAGCGCCTGCTGCACCAGAATTTCGCTTTCAGTGTCGAGCGCCGAAGTCGCTTCATCAAGAATCAGAATCGGCGCGTCCTTCAGAATCGCTCGCGCAATCGCCAGTCGCTGCCGCTGACCGCCAGAGAGGATCAGCCCGCGCTCGCCCACTACTGTATCGTAACTCTGCGGCAAACGGCTGATAAAATCGTCGGCAAAGGCGGCGCGCGCGGCGGCCCGGATGGCTTCGTCGCAGTCACGGCGACCATCAGCGCCGTAAGCGATGTTGGCCCGCACCGTGTCATTGAACAGGTGAACTTCCTGCGTCACCATCGCAATCTGAGCGCGCAGGCTCCTGAGCTTCAGCGCGCGCACATCGTCACCGTCAATCATCACCGCGCCTTTGGTCACATCGTAAAAACGCGGAATCAGATTGGTCAGCGTGCTTTTGCCCGCGCCGCTGTGGCCGACAATCGCCACCATTTCACCGGCGCGCACGCTGAACGAAACATCCTCGATGACTGGCAGATCGAAGCCCGCGCCATAACTGAACGAAACATCGCGCAGCTCGATGGCGCGCGTGAAATGCTTTAGTTCAACTGCGTCCGGCTGGTCCCGCATCTCCATCTGCTGATCCATCACTTTGAAGATGCGCGAGGCCGAAGCCAGGCCCTGCTGCAAATCGTGCTGCAACCGCGACAGCCGCCTGATCGGATCGTAGGTCTTGAACATCGCAATCAGGAAGCCCGCGAAATCGCCAATGCTCATCTGCCTGGCGCTGATGCTGCGCTGCGCGTAAATCAGCAGTCCGGCGACGGCCAGCATGCCGACCGTCTCCAGCACAATCGGCGAAAGAAAGTAAATCCGCATCGCCCGCAACTGATCGCGCATCTGTTTGCGCGCTGCGTCACGAAAACGGCGGCTCTCGTAAGCTTCCATCCCGAATGCCTTGACGACGCGCTGCGACGAAATGGCTTCCTGCGCAACATTGAGCATTTCAGCGCCGCTCTGCTGCCGCGAATCAACATACCGCCGCAGCCGGCGATTGAAGGTCGTCGTCAGATAAGCCACCGGCGGCACCACCAGCAGCATCACCGCCGCCAGCCGCCAGTTGATTGAAAAGAGCAGCGCCAGATAGACAACCAGGCTCACCGATTCGCGCAGCAGATCGCGCAGCGTGTCCGACACGGCCCGCTCGACGAGCGCCGCATCGCTCACCAGATGCGCCGTCAGCGCATTCGTCGGATGCAGCGCAAAGAATTTCGCCGCCTGCCGCATGACGTGATCGTAAAGCGACGACCGCACGTCCGCGATCACGTGCTGCCCGATGTAACTCATCGAAAACGACGAAAAGTATTCCGCCACGCCCTTCGCCAGCGTGAAGCCGACCAGCAGCAGCGCAATCGTCACCAGCGAGCTTTCAGTCGGCAGGTAATGATCCAGATGCAGCCGTTTGAAAACAGCGCTTTCCGCGCCCGCCCCGGCCAGTTTGTTGAAGATTGGCACGATCAGCAGATTGGTCGCTCCCTCAAACACACCCGTCGCCACCATCAGCACGATTGACAGCGCGAAGATGCCCCGGTATGGCCTGAGATAGTTGAGCAGCCGACGGAATTCGGTCATGGCGTGAAGCAGGAACAGCGATTCAGACCGCCTGCCAGCAACGGCTGACAATTCTGCGGCTCTGAATAAGTCAGGGATTATAGGTGCGCGGCGGGAGAGGGGTCAAGAAAGGCGGATGTGCGCTTCAATGGCCTGAATCTGATCTTCAGTCAGGCCCTTGTAAACCTGTGCGGCAAGGCTGAGAACGTCATCAGCAGGTTCGAGCGATTCGACAACCAGCCGCACTTTCTGTCCCTCAGCAAAATCAAGATCGGCATCTGCCAGGGGACGAAAGACTCCCTGTTCAAAAACAGCTTCGACGGTCTGACCGGTCATAATGGCCTCACTCCCTTCGACAAATCTCTGAGGTGTTTCAGTCATCGTCAGTATACCAAATCCAACAACTGCCACAGCCTTAACCTGGATCATCAGATATAATTTCTCAGTGCGAGTTGAAATCCGGGAAGGAAAATAATCATGGCAGGAATCATTCGCCGGGTTGTTCAGGCCGGCACAACAAGGCTGGCAACCAAAGCCGTCAGGACTGTGCCGGTCATCGGCACGGTGGTCATCGTCGGCATGGCCGGTTACGAGATGAAAAAGAAAGGTGTCTTCAGGGGGCTGGCCAATGTGGCGCTCGATGCGACTCCGTTTGTGGGCGTGGCGAAAAATGTGGTCGAGCTGTTTACCGGAGACTGGTTTCCCGACAAGCCCGAAAAGCCCTGAACATGCGCCTGCCAGCCAGTCTGCAATCAGCGGTTGAAAGCGCCGCCTCACGGCATAGCTTCAGCAGCCTGGTGAACGCGGCGGCTGAAACCGTCAGACAATTACCGCCGGAGCTTCACTGCTCATCTTCAAAGTCGTCATCCAAAAGGCCGGGCATCATCATCTGCGAGATTGAATTCAGCGCTTCATCGAGCGCGGGCAGTTCATCGCTTTGCCGGAGCCGGAATTTCAGGGTCTGCGCCAGAGGCAGAAACATCTGATACAGCCGGTCGCTGCGCACGCTGATCTGTTCAGGGATGGAACCATTGTGCAGACAACTTTCAATCAGGCTCTGCGGAATCCGCCCCCACATCTCTTCAAGCGTTGGCTCAGGCTGAGCCAGGTCCGCGCCCAGAACCATGCCGGTCTGACTGTCGGCGACCATCATCATATAAGGCAGGTACGGCCTTTTGCCGCGTTCAGCAATCGGGGTGGGCATGCTGAAAAAATCCATTTCGAGGCTGAGCCTGACGTGCGGCAGCTTTGCGACCTTTTCCATCAGGCCCGGTTCCAGCACAACCGGAATCGGCTGTGGTTTGGGCGGTGGAATGCGCATCATCCGGTCTTCCCAGTACAGCACGCCTTCCGGTTCGCGCGGCACACGCACCAGATAAACTTCGTCGTCCTCATCGTTCTCGTCAAACAGAATGTCGGGGTCTTCCTTCACGCGCGGCGCAACTTCGAGCGTCTGTTCGAGCGCGCAGGCCAGAAAGCGCGCTTCGGCTGAAGTCACAAACCAGGGCAGAAAGCCGGGATAATAAGCGCGAAACATCGGCCACGCATTTTGACCGCGATATTTCAGCCCGAGCTTTTTGATCAGCTCACGATCCTGCTTTTCCAGTTGATCGCGGCCTTCAAACGAAGCCTGAAGCTGCGGAATTTCGAGAATCCGCTGCGGATCGGCGAGCGGGCCGCTCTCTTCCAGATCCCAGAAACCGTACAAGCCCTCCGGCCCCTGATAAACCGCGACGGCGAAATGTTCGCCCGCCATGCCCATCAGGCTGATGAAACCGATTTCACCGGTTTCAGGATTCTGCACGCCGAACAAATCCGACTCTTCCATCCACTCCCAGGGCGCGAGCGCCTTCACGCGACCAGCGAGTTCATAAAGTTTTTTCGATTCTTCAGGTGAGGGCAGATTGAGCTTGTCTTTCGGCATCACGGCCTCCGGTGTAGTTCAGATTGCTGATGAATGACTGCATGGATTCAGGATGGCGCAGCTTACACCTTCAAGTCAGCGGTTGGCAAAAACTTCGGGGCGTGGCGGTGTTTTGTCGCCTGCTCGAAGGCATAGGCATAGCTGATCAGTCGGCCTTCGCTCCACGCCGCGCCGAAAAACGACACGCCGACCGGCAGACCAAAAATATATCCAGCCGGAACAGTGATGTGCGGATACCCGGCCACCGCAGGCGGCGTCGAACAGCCGCCCGTGAAATGATCGCCGTTGGCCGGATCGGTCAGCCAGGGAATCCCGTCAGTCGGCGCCACAAGCGCATTGAGGCGGTGTTTTCTGAGCGCGGCGTCAATGCCTTCAGCGCGCGAGAGCCGCAGATTTTTCGCCAGCGCCTTTTTGTATGGCAGGCTGCTCAGATCGCCCTTCGCTGCGGCCTTGAGCATCGTGTCCTGACCGAACCAGGGCATTTCGCGGTCGCGGTTCTTCTCGTTGAATTCGATGATCTCCTGCATTGACCTGACCGGCGCGTGCGGGCCGAGCGTGGCCAGATATTTATTCAGATCGGCCTTGAATTCATAAAGCAGCACTTCAAATTCCGAATCGCCGTACCTGCCGTTGTTCGGCAGTTCCGCCGGATCAATGACTTCAGCGCCGAGCCGTTTGATGACCTCAATCGCCTCGCCAATGAGCCGGTCCACTTTTTCATTGAAGCCAAACAGATTTCTGGCAATGCCGATGCGCGCGCCCTTCAATGCGTGCGGATCAAGGAACTTTGTGTAATCGCCGAGCGCCCGCCCCCGGCTCGCCTTTGTCGCCTCGTCGCGCACGTCAATGCCGGTCATCGCGCCCAGCAGAATTGCGGCGTCGGCCACCGTGCGCGCCATCGGCCCGGCGGTGTCCTGGCTGTGCGCAATCGGAATAATGCCTGCACGACTGAGCAGGCCGAGCGTCGGTTTGATGCCCACCAGCGAATTGTTGCTTGACGGACTGACCACCGAGCCGTCAGTTTCAGTCCCGACCGCCAACGCGCACAGGTTCGCCGCCGTCGCTGCGCCTGAACCTGAACTTGATCCGCTCGTGTTGCGGTCGAGCGCGTAAGGATTGCGCGTCAATCCGCCGCGCCCGCTCCAGCCGCTGACTGATTTCGATGATCTGAAGTTGGCCCACTCGCTCAGATTCGTTTTGCCGATAATCAAGGCTCCGGCAGCGCGCAATCGCTCGACAATGAACGCATCGCGCGGCGCAATCGAACCCGCAAGCGCAAGCGATCCGGCAGTCGTCTGCATTTTGTCTGCCGTATCAATGTTGTCCTTGATGAGCACCGGAATGCCGTGCAGCGGCCCGCGCACGCGCCCGGCTTTGCGTTCATTATCAAGCGCGGCGGCGATGCTGAGCGCGTCCGGGTTGAGTTCAATCACCGAATTGACCTGCGGCCCGTGACGATCAATTTCATCAATGCGCGCCAGGTAAATTTCGGCAATCGCCTGCGCCGTGTGCCGGCCTGATTTCATCGCGTCCTGCAATCCCGCGATGGTGATCTCTTCGAGTTCAAAGGCGGCAGGCTGTGACGCCGCACGCGGCTGCCGCGCGAGAACTGTGCTGATGACGGCTGCCGTGCCGGTCTGCGCGCTGTTTTTCAAAAAGCGGCGGCGGTTGTGATTCGGAGATTCGGGCTTTCGTGTTTTCATTTTGATTCGGGTTTGGGCGGCGTCCATTCTTCGCCCCGGCGCATCGCGTTGACCAGCAGGTGCGCGAGCCGGGTCGGTTCGGGAATGCGATATTTACTGCGACCGGTGGCGTAACCTCTGACGCATTGCAGCGTCAGCTCAACGGCGCTCGGAAGATCAGCCAGGTGACCGGGCGAAATATAAACCGGCTTGACGCGGTTCTTTGTGCGCAGCGCTGCGCCAATCGTCTCTCCGCGATGAATCATCGGCGACCAGCTTCCGGCCTGCGCTGCCGGTTCATCGTATTTACCGACCAGCACCGACTTGGCGCAACCCACCGTCGGCAGATCAATCAGCAGTCCGAAATGCGAAGCAATGCCCAGGCGGCGCGGGTGCGCAATCCCCTGCCCGTCCAGCATCACCACGTCAGGCCGTATTGACAGCCTTTCCCACGCTTCGAGCAGCGGCGGCGCTTCGCGGAACGAAAGCAGGCCTGGAATGTACGGAAACTTCAGCGTGCTGACGATGCCCGAAGTGGTGACGACTTCCAGCTCCGGCAATCGCAACACGACTATCGCGGCAGACACCACGTCAGAAAATCTGTTGTAGGAGATGTCTGTCCCGGCGACCAGTTGCACGTGATCGGGCAGCGGCTGAAGCACGACGCGGTCGCGCAATGTGTGCTGCATGGCCACCGCTTCAGTCGGACTCACATTCCACGCATGCGGTTGATTGATTCGATTGAGCGCCATCGGTTCGCTGATGTTGTAGCACAGACCACCCGATTTCAGAACCGATGGCGCGGCGCAATGAACCGCTCTGCTTCAGTTTTTCGCGGCTGATCTGGCCTGCTTCAGGCGTTCCTGCGCCTGCTGCGCTTCGTCGCTGCGCGGATATTTGCGCCGCAGTTCACGCCACGCCGCGCCGTCATAAACGAGGCGGTCAGTGCCGGCTTCGTAACTGAAGGCGATGCCAGCGCGGTTCCAGCGATCAAGGCCGGTGTCATTGAGCAGGTAATTGCGGCGGCTGAGGCGCGCATCGCTGTCTGATTCTTCGCCGCCAGTTCCGGCGCGTTTGCGGGCCTCACGCGAGAGCCGCTGACTCGCCGCCGCCGCCGCGTCGCCCAGCACGAGCAGCGCGCGCGGCGCTGACGTGGTGCGGCTGAATTCATCGGCGCAGAGACGGGCGAGGCGGGCGCGGGTGAAATCATCCCTGGTCTCTTCGATCATTTTCAGCAGCCGTTGCGCGTCCGGCTCGCGGCCTGACCGCGCCAGGGCTTCGGCCAGCACCCAGCCGCGTGTGCGGCGCGTGACCGCAACCAGGCAGTAAGCGGGGCCGCCTTTCCGGCGCGCGGTTCTGATGATGCCGACGATGCGCCCGCGCCGCAGCCGCTGTTTGAGCGCAGCCGTCGCTTCGGGCTGCTCGCGCAGGGCTGATAATCTTTCGTCAATGACGACGGCGCGCTGACCCGCTCCGGGCTGATGGCGCCGGACAGAGTGTTGCGCGCTGACCTGGCTGCTGACTGCAACGAGCAGCGCGAAAGCCAGAAGGCAGGGCAGACGACGATGCGAATGGCTGAGATGGCAAAGTCTGAGCTGAGTCATGATGAGGTTCTCCTGCTGAGTTGGTGAACGCCGACTGTCAGTGACAGGACGGGAGCCAGGCTGAGAATCAGGCTCCGGTGACAGATCAGAAATAACACTGACTGCTTTCAGCCAGTGGCCAGGCGACGCGGCAGGCGCGCCCTGACCGGCGAAGCATTCAGGCTGAAACGAATGAAATCGCGGCCATAACGATCTTCCTGCGCGGCGATGGCTGCCAGGTAATCGTAAATCAGCAAGCCCCTGCCGGCGGGGGCAGGCGTCAGATATTCGACGAAAAAATGATACGGCAGGCTCTTGCGCGTGCTTTCAGTGCGCCAGATGGTCAGCACCTGCACGGGCAGAAAAAAGACCTGACGATGTTTGCTGAACTCAACCAGAAACCCGGCGACCGCGCCGACCCTGGCCATATGTTCGAGAAAGATCACCTGATGCGCGTGCAGGTTGTCGAAATCCAGCACCTCGCGTCGCGTCGTCTTGGCATCGAAAAAAATTGCGCGACCATCCGGCGCCAGCGCGCCGCCGTAATCCGGTTCGCCCTTCGATTCGGGCACGAACGCGCGCCAGTCGTGCAGCTTGTGTTCCCGCACCGCCGCCCTGAGCGACGACGAGGAAAGCCGCGTCTGCGCCTCGCCGGACGGCAGCTTCATGGCCGGCAGCGCCAGACCGCGGCGTGAATGATCGCGTTCGAGAATGAATTTGCCGGGAACGGCTTTGCGTGTGATCACAGCGCGTCCGGCTTTTTTGTAGGCTTCATTGGTGCGGTTGATCGCTTCCTGAAAGCCGCTGCCGGTTTCTGCGCCGCGTCTGGTCATAGATCGGTGGATAGTGGATAGTGGTCAGTGGATAGTGATTAGTGAAGAGTGAAGAGTGAAGAACGCAGATATTCGACAGCTTTCCGCTCTTCACTAATCACTATCCACTGACCACTATCCACTATCCACTGTTTTCAGGCATTCTGTTCCAGAATCCGCTCGTCAATGTCGAAGTTCGCATAGACGTTCTGCACGTCCTCCTGATCATCGAGAGCTTCATACAGCTTGAGCATCTGTGTGGCCTGGCTGCCTTCGAGTCGAATGTAATTCTGCGGCACCATCGCCACTTCGGCGGCTGCCGGTTCGATGCCTTTGGCTTTGATTGCGTCAAGGACCGCGTGAAAGTTTTCCGGCGCGGTGTAAATCTCGTAAGCGCCATCCTCCGACTGCATGTCATCAGCGCCTGCTTCGAGCGCGATTTCCAGCATGTCGTCTTCTGACCTGGCACCTGCGTCAACGGTGATCGTCCCTTTTTTATTGAACATCCAGGCGACCGATCCCGATTCACCGAGGTTGCCGCCGTTTTTTGAAAACAGGTGACGCAGTTCCGACACCGTGCGGTTGCGGTTGTCGGTGGTCGCTTCGATGATGACCGCGACGCCGCCCGGCCCGTAACCTTCGTACATGATCTCGTCGTAATTGACGCCTTCGAGTTCGCCCGTGCCGCGTTTGATGGCGCGGTCAATCGTATCGTTCGGCATGTTGGCCGCCTTGGCGTCCGTGACGACCTTGCGCAAACGCGGATTGGCGTTGATGTCGCCGCTGCCGCCGACGCGCGCCGAAATGGTGATTTCCTTGATCAGCTTGGTAAACAGCTTACCGCGCCGGGCGTCGAGCGCGCCCTTCTTGTGCTTGATCGTGTGCCATTTTGAATGCCCTGACATAACTGAACCTCTGTGTGGTGGGGTAAATGATTGGTGAATTAAGACGGGAATATAGCAAAAAGCCCGCGCCGGTTGCCAGTGCGCCGTAATGATTGCCCCCCGAAACTGAACTTGCGCAGGCCCGGTGAGGCCGGCCTGAAACCACTCATCAAATTCACCGGTTCAGCCGTCAGCCGGGGCTGAGCATTTTTCCCCGGAGGCTGAGTAAATTTGCTCAGGGCATCAGCGGTCAGGTGGATTATAGCGGTTCGCAGATGGCTGCGAACGGGGGAAGTCGGAAGTCGGAAGTCAGCGAGTCACTGCGACAGCAAAAGGTTCTGGTGCGGTAGCGGGCAATGGCCTGGCCGCAAAGCGCTTTGCCTCTTCCTTCCGAATTCCGAATTCCGACTTCCGACCTCCCCCGTTCGCGCTGACGTCAAACTCGCGATCACCTGCGGCTGATCTGTGGAATGGAGTTTGCCGTGAAGTGATTATCAATAACTCTTCCCCAGTGCTGAGTGATTCTGGTGTGCGATGTTGTTGCGCGCCGACCGGGAGCAGGATGATGCCGGAAGAAAAAATACTGATTATTGATGATGAACCGCTGATTCGCTGGGCGCTTGGTGAAGCATTGCGCAACTGGGGGTATCAGACCATCGAAGCGGCGACGGTCGCCGAAGCGCACCGACAGTTTGAGCAGTCGCATCCGGTGGCGGTGCTGCTGGACATCAATCTGCCTGATGGCTCCGGCCTCGAACTGCTGCAATCATTCAAAAGTCAGCGGCCACACACGGTCGTGATTATGATTACGGCAGAAGTCATCATCGAACACGCCATTGCGGCGCTGCGCGGCGGCGCGGATGATTTCATCGGCAAGCCGATCAATATTGACGAACTGCATTTCGCCCTGGCAGATGCGCTGGCGGCCAGGCAGCAGAAGCGTGATCTGATGACGCCGGGTCGGCCCCGCCTGCTGCTCGTTACCGATACGGCTGAACGGCTCAGTTATCTCAGGGCGGCGCTCAATACTTCACACAGCGAAATCACGAGCGCGAAATCACACGAAGAAGTCCGGCGCGCCTGTCAGGCACGGCACGATCTGGTCATCGTTGATGTCGCCCACACACAGTTGAAGGACGTGCTCGACATCGTGCGCGCCAGCCCCAGGCATACTGAAATTCCGCTCCTCGTCGCCATCGGCAGAATTGCGGCGGAACCCGGCGTGACCGGCCTGCTGCCGCAATATCGCGCCATGCCCTGCGGCCCGTCGGAACTTGTGGCGCTCGCGCGGCGGCGGCTGACCACCATCACCGAACGCCAGGGCGTGCGCCAGGTTCTTTAGATCAGATTGCAGTTGCGTGGATGGTCCGGTCCACGAGTGTGAGCGAGCGCCCGG
>CAYWDW010000051.1:0-13716 GCA_964457105.1 uncultured Heliobacteriaceae bacterium | reverse complement strand
AAAATCAGTTGTTTTCTGACTGCCCGGCTCAGGCAGAACAATCTCGCGCCAGTGCGACCAGCGTTGCACATCAAAATCGGCCAGCACGCGCGGCGCAAGCAGCAAAGCCACGATGACAAAAAGCAGTTCCCCGAACCGCCGACCTGTTGCCAGTTGCCTGTTACCCGTTGCCTGTTGCCTGCTCATTGGCGCGTCTCTGCCGTCCTTTTCTGCCGTTGCTGATAAAGGAAAGATACCACAAGCAGAATCACGCCGAGTACGATGAACGAAACGATCCGGTAAATCCGGTCCAGCGACGACATATCGAAGAGAAAGACCTTGAGAATCGCCAGCACCAGCAATCCCATGCCCATCAGCCGCACCAGCCGGTTGCTGCGCCAGAAGCCCACCGCCAGCATCGCCCCGGCATACAGCGCCCAGATCACCGACAATGAAAGCTGCCGGGCCAGCGCCAGATTACGCAGTTCTTCATGGTCGCTGCCAATGCGGCTGATGGCAGATGAGAAATAACCATCGGCTTCAAGACTCAGCGCAATGATGGCCAGCACGTTGGCCGTTATTGTGATCACCGTCAGCGCCGTGGCGCGCTCCCAGGCGTCAATGTCTGTGGCCCGCGCATAAAACCACGCGCCAACCGCCAGCGCCGCAATCAGCGGCACGAAGGCGCCAAACGTCTGATTGAAAATCAGCACGTGCCAGGGCGCGTTGTAATCAAGCGCATCCACCAGCAGCACCTTCACAATCGTCATTGCCAGCAGCACGAGCGCGCCGTATCGCAGCAGTTTGCGCCGACTCCTGATGCCGACAATCAGCGCCGCCGCGCCGTAAAAGCTCCACAGCAGCGAAAGCGTGAACTGCTTCGTGTTGTTAAGGGGTCGCCATTCATCGCCCTGGCTGCGCTCAATGCGCGGCTGAAAGTATCCGATGGCTTCAAGGCTCAGCCCGGTGACTGCCAGCAGGTTCGCCGCCGCCAGCAATGCCGGAACCGCCGCGCGCCGTTCATCTTCATCAATGCCTGCCGCCCGCTTATAAAGCCACAATGCGCACGCCATCGCCGCGATGACCAGCGCAAAGGCCGCAAACGTATAGTTCAAAATCAGCGTGTGCCCAGGCATTTTGTAATAGCCCGCATCAGCCGTCAGCACCTTGCCCGCCGCCAGCCCGATCAAACCAAGCGCGCCGAGGCGAATCGGTTTCACACGCTGCCTGAATCCGGCCAGCAGCGCCAGCGTGCCGTAACCAGCCCAGACCAGCGTCAGCCAGAACTGTTTCGCGCTGCCCAAACGACTGATCTCTTCACCGCTGGCCACATAAATCTGCGCATCGAAGTAACCCACCGCTTCCAGGCTGAGCGCAATCACGGCCAGCAGGTTTGCTATTACCGGCATCACCATCAGCGCCTTGTGCCGTTCATCTTCATCAATGCCGACAGCGCGTTTGTAACCCCACACGCCGCAGACGAACGCCGCAATCGTGATAACAAAGGCCGCAAACGTCCGGTTGAGAATCAGCGTATGCCACGCCGCCGCGTACCAGTTGCTGTCAACCATCACGGCCTTGATCGCGGCCAGCATCAGCAGCGCCAGCGCAAACCACCGCACCAGACTGACGCGCCGCCTGAGACACACGAGCAGCGCCGCCGCGCCATAAACGCTCCATAATGCCGTCAGCACAAGCTGTCTGGTGTTTTCAATCCGGCTCAGTTCATCATCAGCCTGACTGGCAACGATGCTCTTCAACTGACCGAAGTAATCAATCGCGTCCAGGCTCAGCCACACCACCGCCAGCACATTCGCCGCCAGCAGGCAGATTTCGGCAAACCGCGTGCGCTCGCTTTCTTCAATTTGTTCACCGAGCCTGCGGTAAAACCACGCCGCCACTGCAAAGGCCGCCATCATCACCAGCACTGAAAAAGCGCGGCCATTCAGAATCGGTGTGAACGATTGCCACGAGTAATAAGCGAAGTCCGGCACATCAACTCTGAACCAGTGCCCTGCGGCAATCGCAAACATCAGCAGCCCCGAATAGCGCGTCGCCCGGCTCGCGGCTTTCAATCCGATCCACGTCAGCACAGCGCCTTCAATCGCCCAGCCCATCGTCACCCAGTGCTGATCGAGCTGAATCGGCACGGCCAGCGTCAGAAAAAGCGTGGACAAGCCGAGAAACGAATAGATCAGATATTTGTCTTCGCGGTCGCGGCGCCAGGTCAGGTAGCCAAAGCCCAGATAAAATGCCGACATCAGCACCGCAAACAAACCGAGGTAAGGCCGATACTCGGCGCTCAGCAAGCCGTAACTCGTGCTGAAATAGAGCGTCGCATTCGTGAAGATCAGCGACAGGTCAAGCCGCGTGGTCGGACGATGATTGATGACGTTGTGAAAGATCGCCAGCGTGGCAAAGAGGACAAAAAAGAGCGTGAAGAAAAAGATCGTCGGCCACAGCTTCGCCGGTTCATACCATTCATTCATCCATCCGGCGGCCATCAGCACCGTCGCCCAGAACGCCAGGTAATTCAGCGCGCGCCATTGCTTGAAATACGCCACCGCCAGCACGCCCAGATCGAGCAGCGCAATGTAGCTGAACAGCCCGGTTTCATTGTCCTTGCCGGTTGAAAGCATGAGCGGCGT
Source organism: uncultured Heliobacteriaceae bacterium (assembly GCA_964457105.1). Lineage (GTDB taxonomy): Bacteria > Acidobacteriota > Blastocatellia > RBC074 > RBC074 > DASRDU01. Next base: position 11,089 of record CAYWDW010000051.1, on the reverse strand, counting down.
CAGAAAGCCGCCGATCAGTCCCAGAATTGCAATCGCCAGCGAATCGTAACGCGCCGCCAGCAACACCGCCGTCGCCGTCACCAGCGACATCAGCGCAAAGGCCGGCAGTTGCCCGATAATCTGATAGCGCGCAAAGGCCGCGAAGATCGAAAGGTAAAGAATCGCAATGCCGCCGCCAAACAATCCCTGCGCATAAGTGCGATAGCCGCGCGCGCGCATGCGGTCGCCACCGACGACCATGCCGACCCCAATCGCCACGCCGATCATGACCTTTCCCATCGGCCCGACCCAGCCCTGATCGAAAGCCAGCTTGAGAAAAAACCCCACGCCAAGAATCACCGCAACCGTGCCGATCAGATTGAACCACCTGCCGCCAATCAGCGATTCCAGATCGAAGCCGCTGCCCGCTGCTGCTGCGCGCGTGTCAGGTTCAGCCTCACGGCCTGCCGCAACAGGCGCAACAGGCCGCAGCGGAACGTGCCAGGACTCGCGCGCTTCTGACTCTGCTTCAGCCGGAGTCATCGCTTCAACCGATTCTGCTTCAGCTTCGACGGCCAGCGGCTGCGGCGGCACGTAATCAGGCACAGGCTCTGTGGCTTCGGTCGGCGGAACGTTTTCAATGACCGGAACTGCCGACGCTTCAGACAGCGGTTCCAGTCTGAACGCGGTCCGCTCAAGGCCCAGGTGCTGCTCCAGGCGATAAATGCGCCCGACCTGATCGCGGACAAGCTGTTCCAGATCATCCAGCCTCGCGTTGAGCTGTTTGAATTCTTCGGATGAAGGGTGATTGTTATTCATAGGCGTGCAGGCTTACCTTCAGCCATTCAGCGCAGTCATCAGTTGTCCCGCTGCCGTCCCGGCCATCAGCGCTGCCTGATGGAGCAGCCAGACCGATTGCCGAAAGGCGATTCCGATGATCAGGCCACCCATTAACAACCAGGCAATTTCACGAATCAGGCGCTCATCTGTTTTCATCACTCACACCTCCTGCGCGTGAGTATGCAGAACCATTGATGACCCGACGACGAATGATGTGATGGTTATTGCGCCGACACAAGGTTGTGACAGCGGCTCAATTGTCACAACCTGAACGGAAAACCTCAATCGTTTTCCGCGGCGTGAGACTCAGGCACAACTCCGGCAGCCAACGACTCTTCACTCCCTGACCCCGATCAGGCTGATGCCATTGGACGGCTCAGCCCGGCCTGATCCTGTGCCCTGAGCTTTTGCAAAGTGAGATAGAAGGTTTCATCCACGAAGGGACACGAAGGACCACGAAGCCAGACCCTGGACAGCGGTTTTGCTTCGTGGTCCTTCGTGTCCCTTCGTGGATGAAAAAAATGATCCGGCCTCGGTTGACTGACTTTGCAAAAGCCCTGATCCTGTGCCGCGAAATCAACCGGCGTTTTGCTTCAGCCTGGACCGTGAAGTAGAATTCCGGCGGGGTTTCAGAATTATGAGAAGACCAGCTTCCAGCCTTTCATTATTCATCATCGTGATGGCACTGCTTGCCCTGACGGCCTTCGGCCAGACGGGGCCGCCGCAGACTCCGCCGCCAGCGAAGCCGCAGGAGCCTGCACAACAGCAGCAGACCGACGACAAGTACAAATTCAATACCGCCCTCGTCACCGTGCCGGTCATGGTCACCGATCCTTACGGGCGATTCATTACCGGTCTCAAACAGCGCAATTTCACGGTGCGCGAAGACGGCGTGAAGCAGGAGATCCAGGAGTTCTTTTCAACCGAAGAACCATTCAATGTGGCGCTGCTGATTGACACCAGCCGCAGCACCAGAAACAAACTCGGCGTGATTCGCAAGGCGGCCCTGACCTTCATCAAACAGCTTCAGCCGAGAGACCGCGTGATGATCGTTTCATTTGATGAGAAGGTGCGTTTCATCAGCGATTTCACCAGCGATCACCGCGAACTTGAACGCGCCATTCGCACGCTGCAAAGCAGCTATCTGACCAGCCTGTATGACGCCATTCAGCGCACGGTGACTGAAAAACTGATTCCGCTCAAAGGTCGCAAAGCCATCGTCGTGCTGACCGACGGCGTGGACACGGCGAGCAAACAGGGCACCTTTGAAAATACGCTTGAACTTGTGGCGAGCAACGGCATTGCCAGTTATGCCATTCAGTATGAAACGCGCAATGACGGCGCGCCGCTGATGCGTCCGCTCTATTTTCCGGGTCAGGGTTTTCTGCCTGTCGGTTCGGTCTCATCAGCAGGCCGGCAATCGCACGAAACTGATGACCTGTCATCAGTCATACCGCAGCAGGAACAGCAGGAACGCCAGACTGATCCGCAGAAAAACAAGCCGATCATCAACATTCCCCGGCCTGCCAGTCCGGGCATTACACCGCCGCCACAGTCCACCGATGAGCCGCCGACTGAAAAGCGGCGTTCCACCAGTCAGGTGATCTATCTTAACCAGGCGCCGAAACGTGATCGCTATCTGATCGGGACCGATTACCTGCGCGCGCTCGCCCTGCAATCCGGCGCGCTGCACATCCGGGCCGAAAGCATCGAAAACACGGCGTTCGCTTTTGCGCGCATTGCCGATGAACTGCGGCATCAATACACGCTGACTTACATTTCCACCAATGATAACAAGGATGGTGCTTACCGCCTGATTTCAGTCAATGTAACGGCGACAGACAGTGGCGCGATTGTTCGTACCCGCCAGGGCTATCGCGCGCCGAAAGGCGAAACGCCGTGACCTGCGCCATCGGCATTCCGGCCTGCCCGCTTTGTCTCTGCCCATAAAAAATTCCCACGATACGTGAGTATCGTGGGAATCAAGCAGGAGAAGGAGGGAGGTAACCTGAAGGAACTCAACTCAGCATTCGGCACCCGCCAGCCAGCCCGGCCTCGCGGCTGAAACTCGCCAGCGAAAACTTTCAAAGCCGTCAGTATTGCGACAACGCGCGCCCGCTTCTGAGCAGATCAACTGTCAGCGCCGACTCCGTGCGCGGTGACATTCGGCGCGGCTCACGCGCTTCTGACGCGCCGCTCAGGCGCGTGTAATGCGCCGAAATGCGCTGCACATAATTGATGGTTTCGCGGTACGGCGGCACGCGATTACCGTAACGAGCAACGGCGCCTTCACCCGCGTTGTATCCGGCCAGCGCCAGTTCCACATCGCCATTGAAAGTGTCGAGCAGAAACCGCAGGTACCGCGCCCCGCCATCAATGTTCTGCGCCGGGTCGTAAATGTCACGCACCCCCAGTCGCAGTGCGGTCGCGGGCATCAACTGCATCAATCCGCGCGCGCCTTTCGGTGACATTGCACGCGGATTGAAGCCCGATTCCTGACGCATCACGGCAAAGATCAGATTCGGATCAAGGCTGTATTTCGCTGCCGACTGCGCCACCAGTTCATCAACGCCGGTGTCCCCGGTGGAATGAATTGCGGCGGTGGAAATGCTGCCGGTTAAAGCTGACGTCGCCGCTGGCTCAGCCCTGCCGGACTGGTCGTTAAGCTCAGTCCCGGTCGGCCTGACTTCAGAGCCGGATGAAACAGCGATGGCCGACTGCTTCTTCGTACTTTTCTTCCGCGCGGTTCTGATGGTCGTGACTGTGGCTGCCGGTCTGGCGAAATCGGATGAATCAAGCGTGTCAACGGTGGTGAAAGAGGCCCGGTTCCGGTGGTCAGTCTCACGCACCTGCGCGCTGGCTTCCTGCGCCAGCGCCCGAACTGGAAAAACCCCGAAGGTAATAATGAAAATTGCCGGGATGAGGATGGTGAATGTCAGTGCGACCCTGCGCTTCAAAGTGTGTCCTCCTGCCGCGTTCAGGTTCGTCTGTCAGGGCCATTCAGTCAGGCAGCGCGGAGTATATTGAACGTAATTTAACAAGTCAAGAATATCTTTCAGAACTGTACCTTGCGCTTCACAGGTGCGTGTTACGCAGCAAGTTGTGGTAAGCTTGCCGCGCCGATTCCCCCTGGGGCAGATCCATAACAGATTGTTACGCGGAGGCTACGATGAAGACCGGGAACAAACTCTCTTCACTGATGCTGTTGCTTATCATCATTACATTATCTGCCGTGCTTGTGTCGGGCGACACGATCAGGCTGAAAAACGGCAGCGTCATCAAAGGCAAAGTGATTTCATACAGCCAGCAGGAATTCACCGTGATTCTTGACCTGGGTAACTCCACGCGCCGTTCGGCCACGCGCATGACCATCGCGATGGACGACGTGGAAAGCATCGAATTTGATGGCGCTGAGAGCGCCACCATTCAGAACACTCCTGCCAACTCGACCCAGGCTCCGGCAGGCAAGTACGGCGAAGCACAGCCTGAGACTTCCGCGCCCGTGCGCGCCACCACACCACCTGAACCGACTCCTGAAACTTCACTCGTCACGACGCCCACAGTGTCCGAACCTGCGCCGCAGACACCCCCAGGTGGTTCCAATGTCGTGGGTGCCACACTCGAAAAAACCATCAGCGTCCCTTCAACTATAGACTGGACGAGTACTGAAATCAGAGTCCAGCGCGGACAGCGCATCAGCATTACGGTGAGCGGTGAAATTGATCTTGGCAACGGAGTCCGCTCAACACCAGGCGGCCTGAATTCCACCGACAGCCGCAAACTGATTCAAAACAAGCCGACCGGCGCATTGATCGCTGTCGTGGGCGATGACAATGATGACTTTGTTTTCATCGGTCGCGCGGGTGAGTTCACGGCGGCACACAGTGGCATTCTCTTTCTCAGCGTCAACGAAGGTAATCTCAAGGATAATGCCGGTGCCTATCTGGCCAGGGTCAGAATTCTCGGCAACAAATAATCGCCTCTCCACCTTCAGCATCATTCAGGCAGAGAGCCTGGCAGTGGACGCCAGGCTCTCTGCCTGTTTGCGTGTTCAGTAAAATTAACCGCCGGGATTCCACTCTTCATCACCTTTCCCGCAACCTGAAGCCTGCGATCAGAAGGGTCAGAAGCAGACCCGATCCCTGACCGTCCGTGCTGCCCCGCGCGAATGGAGCGTCAGTTGCTATTGGCAAGGCTGAAAACTGGCGGCTTGCGTCAGATCAGCACCTGGCGTCACCGCCTGCGGTATTTCAGTGTACATCTGTCTGGCAGACAGACAATCAGGCTGTCTGGTTCACATTCAACTGAATGACTGAATCAGCCTCAGGCTGCGCACATTTTTCATTGATCATCGGCGCTTCAGCTTATCGTGAGTCAGGCTTCAGCCTTCATCAGGTGGCAGGCGGCTCGCCGTCAGGCGAATGAACATGCCCCAAAGTTGCACTGTCATTATTCACCTGATCCTCGCTGTGTCGCTCAGTCTGCGTTTGAAAGAGACGCTCCGGCTGAACCTGGTTCGTGACAAGCAGGCCGACCGCGAGTTGTTAACAGCGGGCTGTTCCTGCTGATTGATTTGAGCATCAAAGGTGGAGAGGTAAAAAATCATGCGTTACACAGCCGCCGAACGCGCACAGACGTGTCCTTATCATTCACTGCGAGCGAACCGGCCCAGGCTGATGCTGGTGACTGATTCAGATGAAAGGTTCCGTGAACTGCGCGCACTGCTGGCGGTGGATGAGGTTGAGATTATCGGCCCTGAGGCTCTGGGGCAGGCAGGCAGTGATGAGCAGTGGCAGTATGAACTGATCGTTGTGGCGGTCGGCCCGGACCGACTGGAGCAGGCGCTGAAATCAGTCAGAGCCAGGAATACCTGGCGCCTGACGCCGCTGCTGGTGGCATCTGATGGAAAGCTGAACACCAGCGCGCTCGCCGGTGTGCTGCCTTTTTATCGGGCGATGGCCTGCGGCCCGGCTGAATTACGCACCCTGATTCGCCAGCATTTCAAACCAGTTTCACGGAACCGCAGACTGATGCTCTGATCGTCCGATCAGGACTGTGCGTCAGGCAGATGCGCGCAGCCTTCCATTTCAATCAGCGCGTCAGGATTGAACAGCCCGCGAACCTCAAACAACGCCAGCGCCGGATAGTAATGGCCGAAAAAGGCGCGATGCACCGCGCCGATTTCACGCAGGCGCGCGCGATAAAGTTCACGGTCGGTGACATAGATATTCAGCTTGATGATGTCGGACAGGCTGCCGCCCGCGTGTTCGACGACAGTCTTCAGATTGCTGATGACCTGTTCGTATTGCGCGACCATGTCACCCGGCCCGACGATCCGGCCTTCCCGGTCGCTGGCATCCTGGCCGGCGAGCATCAGCAGCCGCCCGCCGGTGACGACGATGCCGTGCGTGAAGCCGGTCGGACGCGGCAGTTCCGGCGGATTGATCTGTTCCCTGTGGCTCATCGTCCGGTGAACTCCGGTTTCTGTTTGTTTTTGAATGCCTCAAAAAACCGCTGATGATCTGCGCCCATCAACAGCAGCGCCTGTGCCTGCGCTTCGGCTTCAATGGCCGAAGCGAGATCCATATTCCATTCGTTATTGAGCATCGTTTTGGTCATCGCCAGCGCCAGCGTCGGCCCGGCCACTAATCTTTCGGCCCACGCGCGCGCCGTCGTCATCAGCTCATCACGCGGCACCACGCGATTGACGAGGCCGTATCTTTCTGCCGTTGTCGCATCAATCGTGTCGCCAAACATCAGCAGTTCGGTCGCCCTGCCCAGGCCCACCACGCGCGGCAGCAAATATGCCGCGCCCATGTCCGCGCCTGTCAGCCCGACCTTCGTAAACAGAAAAGCAAAACGCGCCGACTCTGCCGCCACGCGCAAATCAGCCGCGAGCGCAATCACCGCGCCTGCGCCTGCGGCCATCCCGTTCACCGCCGCAATCACCGGCTTGTCCAGCAACCGTATGTTCTGAATCAGCGCGCCGGTCATCCGGGCAAATTCGAGATGACCGCGCATATCACGCGCAAACAGTTCGCCAATGATTTTGTAAACGTCGCCACCGGCACAAAACGCTTCTCCTTCGCCCGTGATGATGACTGACCTGACGGCATCATCGCGCCGCAATTCAGCCAGCAGATCGCGCAACTGTGCATACAGCTCAAACGTCAGCGCATTGAGTACCTCAGGACGATTGAGCGTGATCGTCGCAATGTGATCGGTCACTTCGTATAAAAATTCATCAGCCATCTCTGTAGTTCACTCATTTGATGGTGACTGCCAGGGTGGAGCACTGAGCCTGCGCCTGCCGTCATCACTTTTCATCACGCCGGGTTCATCAAGCTGCACCCGATCCCACAACTTGCACGTCACCTGCCGGTGCATCTGATCCAGCCCTTCGCAGTAGTTGGTGTAATTGCAGCGTCGCACTTCGCTGCCGCAGCCGCGGCGCACTTTAAGCGACCAGTCAGGGTCGGCCAGCGCCGCCCGCGCCATGCCGATCAGATCGGCCTCACCGCGTTGCAACGTTGCTTCGGCCAGTTCAAAAGTTCCGATCCCGCCCGAAGTCACGACCGGCACCTGAAAGCCTGCGGCATTGATGGCGCGCCTGATGGCCGCCGCGAGCGGAATGTTGCGCCCGAACGGGCCGCGTTCATCTGAAGTGATCGGCGGCATGCATTCAAAGCCGCTTGGCCCCGTGTACGGATACACCGCCTGGCCGACTTTCGGCTGCTTTGCGTCATCGAATTTGCCGCCTTTGGAAATCGACAGAAAATCAAAACCGGCGCGGGCAAACTCCACGCCGAACCACACGGCATCAGCAATGCGGTTGCCGCTGCTGATGACTTCATCACCCAGGAACCGCGCACCGACCGTGAAATCAGCGCCGACGCGCGCGCGCACCGCCTGAAAAACTTCAAGCGGCAGCCGCACGCGATTTTCACGTGGCCCGCCGTATCCGTCCGTGCGCGTATTGGTCGCGCTCAGAAACGAAGCCATGGTGTAAGCGTGCGCGTAATGCAGCTCAACGCCATCGAATCCGGCTTCACGCGCTCGCCCTGCGGCAGCAGCAAAAATACCGGGGAGCGCCTGCGGCAGCTCCGCAATGTGCGGCAGGTGCGTGTCGGTCACGCGCTCACGATAACCAAAGCGCAACGCTTCAAGCTCGCGCTCGTTCAGCACCCGCTCGTGCAATTCATCAGCGGCGTTCGTCAGGAATGCGCGCAACTCAGATTCATCAGCCTGCAGCCAGCGTTCATCATTCGTCGCGTCAGCCAGCGCCTGGCGATGACGATCTTCAATCGTCAGAAAACGCGCGAAGTATTTGTCCTTCTCCGGCCTGCGTCTGACCGCCAGGAAGTCAATGATCTGAATCAGCAGTTTCGTCTGACCGCCGCTTGAGTGGCGCACGGTTTCGACCAGTTCACGCAATCCGGGAATAAAACGGTCGTGGCCGATGCGCAGCAGCGGACCGCTTGGAATGTCACGCACGCCGGTCGCTTCAACAACAATCGCGCCGGGCCGCCCCTCGGCAAATCGCCGATACCAGTCCAGCACCTGGCGCGTCACAAATCCATCTTCGGTAGCGCGCCAGGGCACCATGGCCGGAACCCAGGTGCGGCTCGCAAGCGTCAACGGCCCGACGCGCAGCGGCGAAAACAACAGCGACCGCGCCGCCTCCGACGCCGTCGGCCATTGTGTTTCCATCAACTGATGACGAACTGATTTTTCAGGATGCCACATATCAACCGGATCACGAGCAGGGCTGTGCCGCACTGGTCACTGACTTTCGCTGGCGTGCTGCTGCCATTCATCGTAAGCAGCGACAAACGCCGGGTCGCGTTTTTTCAGCCTGTCGTGCGTGATGCGCCCGCTGCGCGTCATCATTTTGTAAGCGAACGGCAGCGGCTCAAGCGCCCAGTCCGCGTCAATGTTTTCGAGCATCAGCAGGCTTGAAAACGCTGCGTCCTGCAAACTTTCGACGACCGGCCTTCTGACCCGTTCAAATTCGCGCAGGGCCGCCGGCACATCAGCCTGCCCACGAAAGCACTGCGCCAGGGCAATTGAATCTTCAAGCGCGAGCTTCGTGCCTGAGCCAATGGAAAAATGCGCCGTGTGCAGCGCGTCACCCAGCAACACCACGTTTTCATAAGACCAGTGCCGGTTTCGGATCAGCGGAAAGTTGATCCACCGGACGTAATTGTTCGTCAGCAGCGGATGACCGTTGAGGTCACTGGCAAAGACCTGTTGCAGATACGCGCAGGTTTCGGCAGCAGACTTTTCTTCAAATCCGGCGTTGCGCCAGGTCTGTTCGCTGCATTCGACAATGAACGTGCTGGTGGTCGGGCTGAAACGGTAGGAATGCGCGATGAAATAACCATCGCCGTTTTCCCGAAAGGTCAGCGTCAGCGCATCGAATGGCTGCGATGTGCCAAGCCAGATGTATTTGTTGCGCCGCCAGTCAACCGCAGGCTGAAAGAAATCCTGATAAGTCGTGCGCGTCAGGCTGCGCGCTCCGTCCGCGCCCACCATCAGGTCGCAGTCGCGGTACTTTGTCACATCCTCAACATTCGTCTGAAAGCGCAGCTCAACGCCGAGTTCGCGGCAGCGATCCCGCAGCACATGCAGAAAGCGCAAGCGTCCGATGCCTGAAAAGCGGTTGCCGCCAACCGTGACTTTCTGATTTTTGTGAACGATCTCGACCCGATCCCAGATTTCGCAACTGCTGATGATGCGCTCGAATGACGGCTGATCGTTGTCGGCCAGATAAGAAAAAGTCTGATCTGAAAAGACAATGCCCCAGCCCCAGGTATCCTGCGGCCCGTCGCGTTCCAGCAGCGTGATGTCGTGCGCCGCGTCCTGAAGCTTCATCAGCACGGCGAAATACAAGCCCGCCGGCCCGCCACCCAGGATGTTGATTTTCATCGCACACCTCCGCGATTGTCCTGTGACTGCACAGAGGCGAAGGCTAACAGAGTTTCCGGCAGGCGTAAATCAGGCGCGGCAGGCCACATAACGAAAAAGCCTGACCACCGTTGATGGTCAGGCTTTTGTTGCTGTTTTGAACTCCCGGATCTTAGTGAGGAAGATCCCGATGCGGTCGTCGGCAGGTTTACAATGAGGAGTTCAGTGCCTTCAGAAATCCGGACTGGGTTTCCAGTTCTGAGGGCGGGCCCGGCCTGGGCGCACGGGCATAGCTGCACACTTGCTGGATTCGCTTCAGACTCCCGGTTTTGTTTCTGACTCGCAGGTGATAAAGACCGATGTGCCCCGTTACCCGATCTTCACCACCCGCGAATCAAAAAGCTTTGTCACCACTGATCGCATCCGACCCCCGTGTCATTACACGATCAGCAGCGACAAACCTGAGAGGAGCGTCTTCCTCAACTCGACTGGCGCAACCTTCTGCATTCTGCCAGCAGGCAGTCTGGGAATGGGGTGAGGTTTCATTTCCAGACTGCCCGACAGGCCTGCGATGATTGCAGCCTCAAAAAACTCTCCGGCGCTTCGGCCCGGCTTCAATTCGTCATTTCAACTTCGCAGCATCTTTTCCATCCGGCTGCGCTCTATGACAGAGCAACGCCCGTGCCACATCATCGCCTGAAGCTGACGATCAGTCGTACCACCGTCAGACAAGGACTTGCGCGCTTACTCATCATCAGCCGCGCACTGGTCGCAACCTGCTGTCAACAATCCCTGACAACCTGAGGGCGACAGGTGTCCACATCTGTTGATACCCGAAGCTGCTCAAATCAAAAACACCCTGGCTGGGCGCGCACTTCTTTATTCTGCGCGCTCTGCGTTGATAACTTTCCTGGCTCATCAACCAAACGCTGAGACAGTACGCGAGCGTGAGCGAGCGCCCCTGTACTGCGGACCGGGCGCTCGCTCACACTCGCGCTACTGGACCCTGCACGCAACATTGAGCTGCGCTGCTCCGGGCGTGGCGGCTGTTTTTTCCCTTTCCCGGCGTTCTGGCTATAATCGTGCCGCGGTATCTCAACTGAAAGGCCCACACCGATGAAAACATCTTCGCTTGCCCTTGCGCTGTTGTTGCTGCTGCCCGCATTCGCCTTTGCGCAGGAAGATAACCGCACACTGCTGCGCCGCAAACTGACCGCTGAGATTGAAAGAATTGTCAGCAGTCACGACGGCGTGATGGGTGTGGCAATCAAGGACCTGACGAGCGGCGAAGAGGTTCTGATCAACGACAGCCTGATCTTTCCAACCGGCAGTTCGATCAAGATTCCCGTCCTCATCGAACTGC